>CACXHM010000165.1 GCA_902767465.1 uncultured Bacteroidia bacterium | reverse complement strand
TCCGCCGGAAGTAATGGAATCTGCACAAAGGTAAGCACCAATCAAGCATCGTGCAAAAAATCAATAGTGTATGTGGTGAAAATTAACGATATTTGTGGCGAAAACAGATAATAAGGGATAAAACAGATGGCAAAAAAACCTATAGCAGCACTTATCTACGACTTCGACGGCACCCTGTCGCCGGGCAATATGCAGGAATTCGGATTCATCCAGGCAGTCGGAAAGACCAAAGAAGAATTCTGGAAAATGAGCGATGGTATTGCCGTCGGACAGGACGCCAGCAATGTGCTTGCATACATGAAATTGATGTTCGATGAGGCACACAAGGCCGGGATTCCTCTGCGGCGCAGTTCCTTCAAGGAATTCGGCAAGCACATAGAACTCTTCGAAGGAGTCAGGGAATGGTTTTCGCTCATTAACCGGTATGGCAAGAGCAAAGGCGTAAGGGTGGAGCATTACATAAACTCTTCAGGCCTTAAGGAGATCATCGAAGGATCGCCCATCGCATCGGAATTCAGGCATATCTATGCCGGAACCTTCATCTACAACGAAGAAGGCATCGCCGAATGGCCGGGCATTGCCGTTGACCATACGGCAAAGACACAGTTCCTTTTCAAGATCAGCAAAGGCATCACCAGCCAGCACGACTCAAAGATGGTGAATTCCAGCATGGCCGACGACAAAAAGCGCATTCCATTCACCAACATGATCTATTTTGGAGACGGAGAGACCGATGTGCCCTGCATGAAGATAGTGGGCATGTTCGGAGGCAACCCCATTGCTGTATATGATCCGGCTTCCCCAAAGAAAAAAGCAGTTGCACAAAAATTGCAGAAACAGGGACGCGTCAAATTCACGACTCCGGCAGTTTATACAAGGGATTCACGCACATTCAAGATAGTTGCCGCCATCATCGACAAGATAAAAGCCGAGGATGACCTGCGCAACCTTTCGCGCAAAAACGGCATCTAAACAATACAGAACTTGCAAAAAATGAAAAGACTTTTGTTTTGTATTTTTACAGCGGCATTGCTTGCTGCAATTCCGATCAAGGCCCAGAACGGGGAAGATATTGCAATGACAGTACGCCTGGGCATTGGCACCCCGGGAGCCGGCCCCGATTATTTTACCGAGGGGACCGGAAGCTACACTTCCGGACTTTCCGGCATCTACGGCGATTACTTCGGGCCCGCCACTACCTCCGGCACCATCACTGCCGATGTTTCTTTCTCTCTGAGCAGACACTTCGCCCTGGGCATAGACCTAGGTTTCGGTCACTACAGCAACACCCTCTACAACGGCATCTCCGATGAAACGGTAAAGAAACGCCACGGATATGCCCTTTACGCACTACCAACCGTAAAGATCTTCTATCTGGAAAAGCCCATGGTAAGCTTGTACTCTGCTGCCGGACTCGGCATTGCCAAATATGCAGGCTTCGACAACCTTATCAACACCTACACGACCACCGACTACAAAGGCAGGACCTGGTCCAGGACCGACAACCGCACTCTCAAGTTCGAGGCCCAGTTTACACCTTTCGGCATCGAAGTCGGGAAACGCTTCTTCGGCTTCGGCGAAGTATGCCTCGGGACCATGCTCTTCGGTGTTCGCGGCGGCATAGGATATAGATTCTAAGAACAACAAGACATGAAAAAGATATTGTTACTTTCGGCATTTGCGCTGCTGCTTGCATCGTGCAAGCTGGACAACAGCTACGAAATCCGCCGTACAGACTATAATCTTGCGAATTTCAACATGCAGCTTGAAAGCATTACCGCAGCATCTGCAGTATATGTGCTCACCAACATCGACGACGCCGTGAAAGACACCATACTGCGAGCCGGATACGACTCAGTTTTTGTCGCCTACGCCGATAATTACTACGGTTCCGTACGTGCAAAATCCGAGATGCAGCTTACTCTTTCCTCCCCTGTCGACAGCACTTGGAATTTTGTAAGCACCGCCACCGACCCCAACTTGCAGTTCAGCGGCAGTCTCAGAATGACGGGACGCAGTTCTGCCGGACACCCCATCTTCAGCGGCAGCTGGAACGGAACATATAAGGAGAAAGACGGGTATACGGCAGATTTCGGAAGCGACGGCAACGTAGTTTTCTACTGGGAAAGGAATGCATACCAGTCTTATTACGGTTCATCCAACCTGTATTACACGCTCAACCGCGATGGCAAGATCAAGATGACCACCTGGTACGACGGAAAAAAGCTCGACGAGAGCACGGTTACTTTCAAAGGAACGGATTATTCCTTCTGACAAATTGTCACTGGCCCCAGTTTTGAGAATCGTTTCGGTGTAATAACTGAAACGATTTTTTGTTATGGCAAAAGAAAAACTGCAGGGAACCATCGGTGTAACCACCGAGAACATATTTCCGGTAATCAAACAATTCCTTTATTCCGATCATGAGATTTTCCTCCGCGAACTGGTGGCAAACGCCGTCGATGCTTCGCAGAAATTGCGCACCCTCGCCTCCAACGGGGAGTTCAAGGGAGAGCTCGGGGACCTCAAGGTTGAAATAGAACTCGACGAAGACAAAAAAATACTCCGCGTAATCGACCACGGCATAGGCATGACAGCCGAAGAGGTCGACAAATACATCAACCAGATTGCATTCTCTTCAGCCGGCGAATTCCTGGAGAAATACAAGGACCAAAGCATCATAGGCCATTTCGGACTTGGTTTCTATTCCGCTTTTATGGTTTCTAAAAAAGTCACCATCGAATCCCTTTCTTGGAAAGAGGGAGCGAAGGCGGTCAAGTGGACCTGCGACGGATCTCCCGAGTATTCGATGGAAGACTGCAAGAAGTCTGACCGGGGAACCGTAATCACCCTTTATCTCGATTCCGACAGCGAGGAATTCGCTGCCAAGGGCCGCATCTCCCAACTTTTGGGCAAGTACTGTAAATTCATGCCGGTGAGAGTGGTTTTCGGCAAAAAGACCGAATGGAAAGACGGCAAGGAGACCGAAACAGACGAAGACAATGTTATCAACAGTATCGACCCCATCTGGACCAAGGCCCCCTCTGAACTGAAAGACGAAGACTACAAGAATTTCTATAAGGCCCTGTATCCCTTTGAAGAGGAGCCAATGTTCTGGATCCACCTCAACGTGGACTATCCGTTCAACCTCACCGGCGTGCTATACTTCCCGAAAATCAAGGAGCGCATGGCCATCGACAAGAACAAGATCCAGCTCTACTGCAACCAGATGTTCGTAACCGACCATGTTGACAACATCGTTCCCGACTTCCTCACCCTGCTGCACGGTGTGATCGATTCTCCCGACATTCCGCTTAACGTGAGCCGCAGCTACCTGCAGAGCGATGCAAATGTGAAGAAGATCAGCACCTATATTACCAAGAAGGTGGCGGACCGCCTGGAGGAGATTTTCAAAGAGCAAAGGGAGCAGTTCGAGCAGAAATGGGACAACCTCAAACTTTTCATCGAGTACGGCATGCTTTCCGACGAGAAGTTCTGCGAACGGGCCATGAATTTCGCCCTGTTCAAAAATACCGACGGCAAATTCTTCAGCTTCGAAGATTACCGCAAGGGCATCGAGACCGCCCAGACCGACAAAGACAAGAAAGTCGTTTACCTGTATGCTACCGATACCGAAACCCAGTACACACAAATTGAGGCAGCCAAGAAACTCGGCTACGACGTGCTGCTGATGGACTGCGAACTGGACTCACATTTCGTAAATCTGCTTGAGCAGAAGCTCACCGATGCCAGGTTTGCCCGCGTTGATTCCGATTCGGTTGACAATCTCATTCCAAAGCAGGACCGCGTGAAACCCGAAATGAGCGATGACGACAAGAAAGCCCTCGACGACATCTTCAAGTCTGCCCTTCCGGAAGGCGGCGATTATTATGTGGAGGCCGAGAATCTCGGGGAAGGCACTTCGCCTGTGCTGATCACACGTAACGAATTCATGCGCCGTTACCGCGAAATGAGCGCCCTTGGCGGAGGAATAAATTTCTATGGACAGATGCCTGAATCCTATAATATAAAGGTAAACATGGAGAATCCTCTGGTTGCACGTATCTGGAAGGCAAGGGAGAAAATCGTGGACACTCCGGCAGGAACCGATGCCGAAGGCAAACAAACAAAGGAACAGAGCCATACGGTTACCGGCGAGCAGGACCTTTTACGTCAGGTAATCGATCTCGCCCTGCTTTCGAACGGCCTTCTCAAAGGCAAAGCCCTCGCCGACTTCATTGCCCGCAGCGAAGAGTTGCTCAAATAGCAAGTGTTGAAAAAATGTTTAAAAAAGCGTCCGGCCATCTTGCGGCTCGGCGCTTTTTTGCTTACCTTTGTCCATGGAAGTTAGAAAAATGTCTTTTACCGAGAAAAGAATCTGCCAGGAAGGTCTTACCTTCGATGATGTACTTCTGGTTCCGGCATGGTCCGAGGTACTGCCAAGGGAGGTTTCTCTCAAAACAAAGTTCACACAACACATAGCGCTCGACATTCCTATTGTCTCAGCTGCAATGGACACCGTCACCGAAGCCCCTATGGCCATAGCTCTTGCAAAAGAAGGAGGCATAGGGGTGCTTCATAAGAACATGTCGTCCGAACTTCAGGCCGGCGAGGTGGCAAAGGTGAAGGCTGGCGGTTTCAGAGTGGCAGCGGGCGTGGGCATCACCGCGGACGCGGTGAACCGCACCGCCATGCTGGCGGATGCGGGAGTCGATGCCGTAGTGCTCGACTCCGCCCACGGCCATAGCAAAGGCGTAATCGGAGCGCTCAAAAAGATCAAGAAGCACTTCCCCGATCTTGACGTCGTAGTGGGAAATGTCGCGACCGCCGAAGCCACCAGGGACCTCATCAATGCAGGCGCCGACGCCGTAAAGGTCGGCATCGGGCCAGGTTCCATCTGCACCACCCGCGTGGTAGCCGGTGTAGGAGTTCCTCAGCTCACGGCAATTTACGACTGCGCCGAAGCGGCAAAGCCCTACGGCATTCCCGTAATCGCCGACGGAGGACTGCGTTACAGCGGCGACATTGTAAAAGCGCTTGCGGCCGGAGCCTGCACCGTCATGTGCGGATCCATCCTCGCAGGAGCCGACGAGACTCCGGGAGACGTAATCGAAGATTTCAAGAACGGAAAGAAATTCAAGGTTTACAGGGGCATGGGATCAATCGATGCCATGGAAGCGGGGTCACGCGACCGTTACTTCCAGACCGGAGCCATGAAACTCGTGCCCGAAGGCATTGTCGGGAAAGTCCCGTACAAAGGCCCCGTCGGAGACATCATCTACCAGCTGCTCGGAGGCCTTCGCTCAGGAATGGGTTATTGCGGAGCGGCAACCATAGAGGCTCTTTGGAACGCCCGATTCATCCGCATCACCTCCAACGGAGTTATTGAAAATCATCCTCACGACCTTATAATCGCAAAGCCGGCACCTAACTACAACAAATGATGGAAAGGATTCTGATACTGGACTTCGGCTCGCAATACACAATGCTCATCGCCAGACGCATCCGTGAAATGAATGTTTATTGCGACATTGTCCCATTCAACAAGATTCCTTCCATCACTCCCGACATCAAAGGTATAATCCTCTCCGGAAGCCCGTCAAGCGTCCGGGCGGAGAATGCACCCCAGCCAGGCCCAGGAAAACTCCCCGACGACCTGCCTATACTCGGCATCTGCTACGGTGCGCAGTGGCTTGCATGGAGCTGTGGCGGCACGGTCGATGCTTCCGATGCCAGGGAATACGGCCGGGCACTGCTCAGCATAAAAGACGCAGCCGACCCGCTCCTTAAGGAAGTCCCGGCAGAAACCCAGGTATGGATGAGCCACGGTGACACCATCACCTCCCTTCCTGAAGGATACAAGGTAATAGCATCCACCGAAAAAGTGGACAACGCCGCCTTTAAGGTGGAGGGACGTCCCGTATGGGGCATACAGTTCCATGCCGAAGTGCACCACAGCGAATTCGGCAGGCAGATCCTGCACAATTTCGTCATCGGCATCTGCGGATGCACAGGCAGCTGGACCCCCGCAGGCTTCATAGAATCGACAGTTGCCGAACTCAGGAAAAAAATCGGAGGGGACAAAGTGGTGCTGGGACTATCCGGAGGTGTTGACTCCAGCGTTGCCGCCCTCCTCCTGCACAAGGCCATCGGCCAGAGGCTGCACTGCATCTTCGTGGACAGCGGGCTTCTTCGCAAAGACGAATTTTCCTCGGTCCTCGCTTCGTACAAAGGCATGGGCCTCAACGTAAAGGGTGTGGATGCATCCGCAAGATTCCTCGGGCATCTTGCAGGCATTACCGACCCGGAAGCAAAGCGCAAATCCATCGGACGCGATTTCGTGGAAGTGTTCAATGCCGAAGCCGAAAAGATAGAAGACGTGTGCTGGCTCGCCCAGGGCACCATCTACCCCGATGTCATTGAATCATCCGCAGTGCCCGGAGCATCTGCCACCATAAAGAGCCATCACAATGTTGGCGGGCTTCCCAAAGATATGAAACTGAAAGTGGTGGAACCCCTCCGCCTGCTGTTCAAGGATGAGGTCCGCCGCGTAGGAAAGGCCCTCGGGCTTGATCCCGACATCCTCGGGAGGCATCCCTTCCCCGGTCCCGGGCTCGGGATAAGGGTCTTGGGCGAGGTCACCCCTGAGAAGATATCCATCATTCAGGAAGCAGACAAGATATATATCGACGCACTCAAGCGCTGGGGCCTGTACGATCAGGTTTGGCAGGCTGGAGCAATCCTGCTCCCCATAAAAAGCGTGGGAGTGATGGGCGATGAAAGAACATACGAAAACACTATAGCGTTACGGGCGGTTACGTCAGTGGACGGAATGACTGCCGACTGGGTAAGACTCCCCTACGATTTCCTTTCGGAAGTCTCAGATGCCATAATAAGAGGCGTCAAAGGGGTCAACCGGGTCGTGTACGACATCTGTTCAAAACCGCCGGCAACCATTGAATGGGAGTAGAAACCATCAAAAACAATAAATTATGACGAAAGCACAAAACGAAGGCATCTACGATGCGCGCACCCTTGGCAAGGGAAAAATGCTAACCCTCGGACTCCAACACATGTTCGCAATGTTCGGAGCAACTGTTCTGGTTCCCGTCATCACGGGTCTCTCCATGTCCGCCACACTGCTCTTTGCAGGTCTTGGTACGCTCATCTTCCATTTCTGCACAAAGCTCAGGGTCCCCGCTTTCCTCGGGTCTTCCTTCGCTTTCCTGGGAGGTTACGCCACCGTGGTCCAGATGGGTATGGCGGGCGGCCTCACCCAGGCACAGGCCTTGCCCTACGCCTGCATCGGCGTATTATGCGCAGGACTCATCTACTTCATCCTCGCAGGCCTGTTCGCCGCCTTCGGTGCAAAAAAGGTAATGCGCTTCTTCCCTCCCATCGTAACGGGACCGATCATCATTGCAATCGGACTTATCCTCTCCGGCTCCGCCATCAATAACTGCAACCAGAACTGGTGGATAGCGCTTCTTGCCATCGCCATCATAATCGTATGCAACATCTGGGGCAAGGGCATGGTCAAGATCATCCCCATCCTGCTTGGCGTACTCGGTTCATACATAGTTGCCGCATGCTTCGGCCTTTGCGATTTCACTTCAGTAAAAGAGGCTGCATGGATCGGTCTTCCCGTCAAATGGGAGAACACCGCAGTCGCAGTATTCGGCAACCCCAACTGGAGCCTTATCATAGCTGCCATCATCGCAATCATCCCCATCTCTCTCGCCACGATGATGGAGCATATCGGTGACATGTGCGCCATTTCCTCCACCACCGGAATCAATTATCTGGAGGATCCCGGTCTGCACCGCACCCTCATGGGCGACGGACTTGCAACCGCACTCGCATCGCTTTTCGGAGCACCTGCCAACACCACCTATGGAGAGAACACCGGCGTGCTCAACCTCACCAAGGTATATGACCCCCGCGTCATCCGCATCGCTGCCTGCTTCGCCATCATCCTCTCCTTCTGCCCCAAAT
>CACXHM010000164.1 GCA_902767465.1 uncultured Bacteroidia bacterium | reverse complement strand
GGTGCGGGAGATCAGAGTCGAACTGACACGTCTTCACCAGACACTAGCTCCTGAAACTAGCGCGTCTACCATTTCGCCACTCCCGCCTGCGACCCGAAAGGGTCTACGTTTCAAGGACTGCAAAGATAGTAATTTTTTCTAAAGTTCCACCAATGAGCCAAAGAGAAACCGAAAGAAATTCTCCCGGCCGCTATTCAGTCCCTGGAAAAGTCAGGGTTACAGGTCCGATCAGGCCGGATGGCCGCAACGGGTCGGAGGCCTTGTAAAACGGGTATCCCACCATCGTGCAGACCTTCCCGGCGCCTGGCTGCATATCCCCTATCAGGCGATTCGGCCACAGGTTCGCAACGCGCACCTCCAGATGGTTTTCACCGGTCTTCAAGGCTCCGGTCAGCACATCGCCCCGGATCACGAACGGAGAGCGCCACACAGTGCCCAGCAGTTTTCCGTTAAGTAAAACTTCCGCTACGTTTGCCACATCTCCAAGATTAAGGCTCAGCCCTCCAGGTCCGGGCACATTTTTTCCTTTTAAAGCGAAAGTAGTGCTGTAAGTTGCTATCCCGCTGAAATAGCGTACGCCGGGAATATCGCTCAGACTGAGCGAGGAGAGATTGTCAAGTACTATGCTTTCAGGGGCTCCCCTGCCCTGCTGGAATTTCACCGTCCACGGACCGCAGATGTGGATGGTCTCCTCTGCTCCCGAAACATCCGGGAAGGAAAGATCTTGGGATTTTTCCGGGCTCAAAACCACGAAGAAAGCATCATCGCACAGCAAATCCATACGGACACGGGTACGACTGCCGAAAGACTTGCATGGGATCTGAGTTACAGATCCACGCTCGGCATTGAATACCCACGCACTGCGGCCTCCTGAACGGAAATCAAGATCGGCTGAAAGAGAGGCACCGCTTGTATTCCAGATCCAGTATATCTCCTTCCCGTCGTCAAGATGCCGGTGGACATATCTGAGACCTCCGGCAGAAGACTCAAAATCAGGATCAACTCCGCAAGATTGCAGCACACTGCCCGGTTGCTCTCTCGAGACATTCATCCTGTTGCAGAACCATATACTGTCACGGAGCCTCTTCCATTCATCCGGGTCATCCCTGAGCCCCAAGGGTTCCTGCGGCACCGTGCCGCAGATCAGAACTCCGGCATCTGCAAAGGCTGCAAGTCTGCGCAGGACATCCACACTAATACGCGTGCAGCCCTCGCCCAGCCACAAAACCTTCCAGGAAGAACCAGAAATAGAAACAATGCGGCCATTCTCAGGATGCACAGCATTAAGAAGCCCACGGGGATTTATGAAGTCAAAAGCAAATCCCTCAGGAAGAGCATCCGGCAGCTTATGTCCATAAAGGCCAGTTACACAATTATCTTCTCCGTAGTATACCAAAATGTCTGAGACAGACTTCCCCTGCTGCAGCATGAAACTGGTGCGGGCGAGATAGTCAATCCACGCCCTTGCCATCGGGGCCCAGGTCTCGTGACGGTTGAACCACTGGCCATAAAAACCGAGAGTAAACCCGGGGATCAGTTCGTCGGACGGCTGATGTGCGGATTCGTGGATGAACACTCGGTTCATTCCGTTCGAGAATGCAAAATCTGCGGTATATTTAAGGTCCGCAGGACTGAACCCATAAGCGCTCGGAATATCCCCACCGCGCCCGTCTGCAGTGAACGATTCGCACGCCACGACATTCTGCCCCCAGATATGCGCCACCGACGCAGACTCCCGGATATCCGCAACCGGCATAGTCCGCTGATCACTCCGGACAGGCATCCAGAAAGCCGACATAGGCACATCCGCTTCTGCCTTGATGTCCATCCCGTCTCCGACAAAAGTCCGGCCGCTCTCATGGGCCTCAGTATATCGTCCCGCAAGACCATGACTGCGGACAATGTCGCCAAGGGCACGGTAATTATCGGCAAACAGGTCCCCCAGAGTCATCCTCCAGTCGGCAAGGAAGCGCTCACTCTCAACGCTGCTTCCCACGATTTCCCCCGCAATAACGGGCAGCCAGCTGAACAGGGAGTACCCGCAGCGCTTCTCGAATTCTGCCGGCATGGCTGCCGTCCAGTTCTCATGCTCAGCCTCATAACTGTCAGTTAAAATGTATTGGAGCCCTTTATTCCCGAAATAACCGCCGGACGCATCCTTATACATTTCAATATAAGTGTCAAAAAAGTCTTTCCAGGCCTTTTTATCCAGTTTGTCCACTTCAAGTCCGGTGGCCGAATCCGGCGCCGGATGATTGATTTTGCCTGTAAGCGATGCTCCGAACCTGTAAATCCGCCACCTGCCGGAGGGAACCTTCCACTTGAGACGACCGGAAAAATCCCCCTCATGCAGTACCAGTACATCACCGGGGGATATTGCATCTGGCGAAGGAGGAGTCATGAATTCATGAAGGTCATGCGGTGAGCAATAGCCGGCCTTGTCTTCTGCGTGTTGGACGCGAAGCATGGAGAACAAACGGAATTCACGCACCGGGCATTCTTTCCTCCCGCCGTCGAATCTGGTCCTGATACGGAAAAAGCGCGCGGTCACGGCGGGAAAGTCAACGGTGACAGCGGGGATGGAACTGTCCGGAATGGCGGCCACCTCCTTCCAGCGGATACCGTCTTCGCTTGCGTCCAGCCACCAGTGATATTCGGCAGGATTGGCACGGAAACGCCACCGGCGGGTTTCAGTGCAAAGAGACAGGGACCTTGCCGTACGGGGCTCCGGAAGTTCATACTGTATCCAGGAAAAACCATTTCCGGATACCGGCAGATACTCAGCTTCGGCATATTTGCCGTCGGTCAGAAGATCCAAAGCAAAACTGCCTCCGCTGGAACTGACCAGCGCCCCTTCCAGGACATTGGTCTCCGCTTCCGGCAGTCGTACTGCAACTACGGCGATATCGGTGGTCCAACACGCATCCTTCCCTTTGTACTGCCCGTCGGGGATATCCTGCCAGGACCCCGGGACATCGGGGATATCAGGAAATTCGATCAGGGTTTTCCTGCGCGTCCCTGACACTTCCACATAGCGCCATACCAACTTCTTCATCGCCTGTTCCGGAGCCACCCAAGGCCCACCCGTTGAACTCCATCCGGGGCAACTGGCAACGGACGCCTCCATCCCAAGCGAATCTGCCAGGTGCATCGCGTAGGAAAAACAGTCTTTCCAACGACCATCCATATAATGCACTGGTTCAGGCACGACCTGCCTGCCGCCGAGCGCTGCGTCGAACTGGGTAAAACCGGCGATACCCACAGAATGCATCCATTCAAGATCGGAGCGGATGCCCTCCCTGGTAACATTCCCGTCTATCCAATGCCACCACACCCTAGGACGAGCCGAAGACGGCGGATCGGCAAAAGAATCAGCAAGTTTCGAAGGGTAAGATGGCCCTCCGGAAAGAAGGGCCAGCAGAAGTGCCGGAGCGAGAAAAGACATCACAGCAGCTTTTGCCCGTCCAGATACACGTTCGAAACGGTAAGGTATCCCGGCGCCGGCTGCAGGATATAACTTAGGGCATTTCCGTTACAGGAAATGTTGTCGATCCTGATATCATCGTAACTCACTTTTATGCCTGACGGCGTCCCAGTGGGGAAAGAACCGTTAATAATAAAAGTATAATGCACCGGGGAGCCGGGAGCATAGTAATTAAACACCTGGTCGTCGGAGGTCTGCGCCTGCCGGACGTAATAGGTGCCGTCGTTGTCTATATGGATTCCGGAATAGGAGATATTTTTGACGACAGAGCCCGAAACAGTTTCGTCCCCGCTGTACTTACTGTAAATGTCGATTGCAGCATAGTCAATATAGGAAATGTAGATATCCTTGAAATGAACGTCGCTGATAGTGCCGGCCCCTTTGGATATATATATTTCCATCGCCTTGCCCCAGTCGTCCCATACTACGCAATTCTGCACCG
>CACXHM010000163.1 GCA_902767465.1 uncultured Bacteroidia bacterium | reverse complement strand
TTCAATCCCGTTACCGCTGGGGCGGACGAAGCGTTCTGTGCAGAGGCTCTTTCGCAGATAGCTTCCCTTGGTGGAGCCGACGGCATGGCGGGGGTTGGCGCGGTGGTTTCAAGGCAGATGAATCTCCTTGAGAAGACGATAGATATCATTGAAAGCCCCGCTGCCGCAAACGATACCACAGCTTTCAAGACAGATGACGTCACTATCACGATACGGGAAGGAGAAGAGCCTCGTATGCAAGGAGGCCTCAAGCTGGCGCGTGCCGCTTCGGAGGCCCTTATCCTCCAGTACTACGAAGAGACTTCCGACCTGGCTGCCGGTTTTGGACACTATCTGGACTTCGACGATTGGGTCGATATCGCGTCTGTTACCGGCTGGTATCAGGATGTGCTTTTCACCACTCCTGCAATCGCCAGAAATGCTGCAAGGCCGCTCCTGAAAGAGATACAAAACGAACTTGGCCTTGCCGGCAGGAAATTCTCGTTCCTTTGCGGACATGATTCCAATATAGGCACCGTTCTGTCTGCACTGGACTGCGAAGACTATTGTGCCCCGTATGCCATAGAGACCAGAACCCCTATCGGGGGCAAGGTGGTTTTCGAGAAATGGCGTGGCAAAGACGGAGTCGAGTACGTGGACATTCTTTTGGTTTATGCTTCGGCCTGCCAGATACGGGGCGAGAGTGCTCTCACGCTGAACGCACCTCCCGTCGCAATTCCACTCCGTCTGAAGGGCCTTCCAGCCAACAGGGACGGCCTTTACACTCTGCAGGATTTGCAGAAACGCATCGACAGTATAGTTAAATAAAAATGAAATACACATTATCCGTTCTTTCAGCCTTGTTGATTTCCGTTTTTGCAGGGCACTCACGCAGTCTGGATGTCATTCCGGCGCCTCAGAAAGTGGACTTCGGAAAGGGGATCTGTTCCCTTGCGGAGACCGGTGGCCTCGATGCCGTCAAGACAGGCATCTCGAAGGCACTCGCGGCCGAAGAATATACCATCAAGATCTCTCCGAAGGGAATCAGGGTGAAAGGCGGCTCCGAGGCCGGGGTGTTCTATGCCTTCCAAACTCTCAGGCAGATGCAGGATTCATACGGCGATGCCCTCCCATGCTGCAAAATCAAAGACGCTCCACGCTACTCCTGGAGGGGCTTTATGCTGGACGAGTCCAGACATTTCCTGGGCATGGCCTATGTGAAGAAGACTCTTGAGCAGATGGCCCGGTTCAAGATGAACAAGTTCCACTGGCATCTTACAGACAGCCAGGGCTGGCGCATTCAGATTGATGCATATCCGGCTCTGACTTCAGTAGGAGGCATTGGCAATAACTCCGATCCAAATGCCGAATGCCGCTTCTACACAAAGGATCAGATACGTGAAATCATCCGCTATGCCGAGTCGCTTCACATCGAAGTGATTCCCGAGATAGACATGCCGGGGCACGCAACTGCGGCCAACAAGGCATATCCTGAGCATAGCGGCGGCGTTACGGAGCGTTATCCCAATTTCACATTCAACGTAGGACGCGAGCAGACTTACACCTTCCTTGAGACCATTCTGCGTGAGGTTGCGGAACTGTTTCCATCTACGTATATTCATCTCGGGGCCGACGAAGTTTTTTTCGGTAATGCCTGCTGGAATGACAATCCTGACATCCAGGCCCTCATCAAAAAAGAGAATCTTGACGGGCTCAAGGGTGCAGAGGGCTATTTTGTCCGCCGAATGGCGGGTTTTGTCATGAGTCTCGGCAAGACCCCGATACTTTGGGACGATGCGCTGGATGTCGGAATCGGGAGTGACTGCATCATAATGTGGTGGAGGCATGACAACCAGGAGCATCTGCACAAGGCTCTCTCCGAAGGATACAGGACCGTGCTCTGTCCGAGGCTTCCCTGCTACTTCGACTATGTGCAGGCGGAGGATCACATCCAGGGCCCCAAGCGTTCGGGTCACTGGAACCCGACGGACAGGATGTACATGTTCCCCGACAATTCCGACAAGGAAGGGGACCCGCATACCGGATCCGCCTGGAACCTCAGCGAGAAAGAAAAATCCTTCATTCTCGGGATGCAGGCCAACCTCTGGACCGAAAGGGTTCAGAATACGGTGAGGGCTGATTTTATGACATGGCCACGACTCTGCGCCCTAGCCGAAGCGGCATGGAGCCAACCCGAAGTCAAGGACTACGCCGATTTCAGCGCACGTATGGAAGGGGCCTGCCGTTACCTGGACGGCAAAGGGGTCTATTACTATGATCTTCGCAATCCGGCACGTACTCCCGAACCTCTCCAGCCGGCAAAGTACAATAAATAGTTGACCCTCGCGTTTTACGCCAGCATGACTGAAAATAGAGTGCATTTTTTTGTACCTTTGCGGCCGAAAACAAAGTTATTAAAGAAAAGAAGAATTATGAGAAAATCTACCTTGACGCTCGCTGTTGCGGCTTTCTGCTGTTTCCTTGGCTTGTCCACGTTGGTTTCGTGCAATAAAAACGATAAGGAAGAGAGCGATGAGAATCGGCGCGTATTATACAGCGAACTTGACTTGCCGGATGACGGAGCCAACAGCTCAAAGTTTGGGATAACCGATGATGATATTGCGAGTTTCGCAGAAGATCTTGGTGTCGAAGTTGCTGCACTTAAAGCAGTATGGAAGGTAGATACCGGTGGCAAAGGCGGTTTTTTGCCGAGCGGAAAACCTGTGATTCTTTTCCAGGGCCACATTTTTTGGCAGCAGCTGAGGAGCCGTGGCTTGAACCCGCAGGATTATGTAAAAGGTAATGAGGATATTCTTTACCAGAAACTGGATAAGACCAAGTTCGTTGGCGGAGAGGGTGAATGGGAACATCTGAACAGAGCCATTAAGATAAATGAAGATGCCGCTCTCTGTTCCACAAGCTGGGGTATGTTCCAGATAATGGGGTTCAATTATGGCAAGTGCGGGTGCAAAACAGTTCAAGAGTTCGTTTCCAAGATGGAGGAGAGCGAAGTGTCTCAGTTTGATTTATTCGTCAGCTTCCTGAAATCAAATTCAAATATGATTGATGCTCTCAAGAAGAAAGACTGGAAGACATTTGCCAAGCTTTACTTCGGCCCCACATATGCCCAGGACCGCTATGATGACAAATTATCCAAGGCATATAATGCCGCCAAGAACAGTTAATCGGTTTTGAGGGATTTGATGGATTTTGCGATATTTATCATATGGTCGGCTATACGCTCGGCATTTGACGAGAGTTCCAGATATTGCGCTCCTACGGACGGAGTGCAGATACCCTTCTCCATCCTGACGATGTGCCCCTCCTCCATCCGTTTGGTATAGTCGTCAATTTCATCCTCAATGACATTTGCTTTGGCCAAAGATTCAAAATTTTCATTCTGATAGGCGTCTATGGCTTGGGCATATAGTTCGTGCAGAAGCGTCTTCAGTTGGCTGATCTCATATTTTGCGTCATCGGAGAACGGTTGTGCAGAGTCGGAAAGGATGGTGGCATATTCGACGATGTTTTCTGCATAGTCGCCGATTCGCTCCAAATCCCGAATGCTTCGGTAAGTGCTTGAAAGATAGGTCCTGTCCTTTTCTCCAAGACCGCTTCTTCCACTTAGACGGACAACGAAACCTATCAGTTCACGGTTAATAAAGTTCAGCTGTCTTTCGTCACGCTCAAACTTATTCTTCTCGGAAAAATCTAGCTGAACGGCCATATCCAATGCGCGGTCCACGTTTTCAAGGGCTATATCGGCCATCCTGAGAATCTCGCGCTTTACCTGGGAAACGGCTACAGGAGGCGTACGGAGCATATTGTCATCCACATAACGGAGGCTGAAGCCGGTATCTTGCCGCACTGCGCGTTCCGGAATCATCCTGGTCACAAGCCCTACCAGCGTACCTGTAAGCGGCAGCATAATTACAACCGTGGCAGTATTGAAGAAGGTATGGAACATGGCCAGCTGAACCTGAGGAGCCGATGGGAACAGCCGTTCAAATAAACTCCCGTAGGAGATGTCAAACCAGCCCAAAACCATGGCGGCAATCATGAACAGGACAACACCGGTGCAGTTGAACAGCAGGTGAATGAGTGCAGTACGCTTGGCATTCGTCCCGCTGGTGATGCCGGCAATTATGGCTACCACGCAGGAGCCGATGTTGGATCCCATTGTCAGGAAGATGCCTTGATCTATCCCGATGAGTCCTGTCACCACCATTGTCAAAGCGATGGAAGTCATGACGGAAGAACTCTGAATGATAGCCGTGAACACGGCGCCCAGCAGAACCAGCAGAATAGGATTGCCTATCCCGGCAAGGAAAGTCTTAACCCCGTCGAGTGCTGCAAACGCCTTCATGGAGCCGCTCATAAGTTCAAGGCCCACAAACAGCAGACCGAATCCTGCGAGAATGCCGCCCAGAGTCTTCGGGCCGCTTTTCTTGGCGAAGATGCTCAGGAACGCACCCAGCCCGGCAAATGCCGAGAAGATGACGCTTGTGGATACGGAATTGCCTCCGAACATACCCAGGGCAACTATCTGTGCTGTAACAGTTGTGCCGATATTTGCGCCATAAATGATGGTGGCCGCTTGTACAAGGGAGATGATTCCGGCGTTGACGAAGCCGATGGCCATGACAGTGGTGGCTCCGGAGCTCTGGATGGCGGCTGTCCCCAGCGCACCTATGCCTACCCCCATCAGGCGGCTATTTGAGGCTTTGGAAAAGAGCGCTTTCAATTTCTCTGAGCTCGCGGCTTCCAGATTCGAGCTCATCATCTGACATGCTATGAGGAATACACCTATTCCCGCAAGGAGTGTCAGCAACGATGTAATGATTGCTGTTAAATCCATATTTGTAGTTTTGAAAGTATGACCTGAATTCTTCTGACAGAAGGATCCAGGCTACAGACGAAGCATGCAGGCTATAAGCCACAGCCTCTCAAAACAGAACAGGGTGGAACGATAACCGAAAACCGGAATGAAACCGGGCTTTCGGTCCGTTAACTCAGTGTAGGATGATACCCGAACTTCTTTGGTCATTCGCTGGGGTGAGCGAACGATGGCTTCTTCCTGTGTATCAATCACCTCTTCAAGACAGACGTCCTGTCCGAAGGAAGTATTGACATATGAGACACTTTCCGGCAGCAGAGTCAGAAACAATGCAAGGAACAGGGGCAGGATTCTCATCATCTGTTTCTGTCGCAAAAATTGTTCCAATATCAAGCGATTGCGAGATGATAACCGGGCCTTTGCGCAGGTTCTCGCTGATTGACAACTATTTCTATCACAATAATTTAAGATGTTTGTCTCTGGTGAAAATGCACCAGAGACAGGATGTTTAATCGTCTGTGTTACAGTCTGTTGCGAGACAGCACCGCCACTGCTCGAGTAGCAGGAGCGTCGGCTACAATGCAGCCGATTGCAGTGGGCTCGGTGCAAAGGCCCTGGTTGTTGCCGGTTGTTGCCTGAGAGCCTGGTATCTTTCTGTCATCATCAGGGTGCTCTTTTATTGAACTTTTTCGGGACGGGATAGCCGTGTGATACATAAGTCTTAGAGTGTCAACATGTTATTGAAAACGACTCAGCCAAATCCGGCGATACGTTTTTGATAAGTGGTTGTAAATAAGAATATTGCGCTCCACGCCAAAACCATCAAAGTCGCAAAAGTTGCCAAAAGGACATCAAAAGACAACAAATCCCGCAGACCTTCCTTGAAAAGCCCTCGAAATAAGGAAGGTCCCGGCAGAAAACTTAGGACCTTCCTTGAAAAGGGCCGAAATCTTGGAAGGTCCCCAAGAAAAACCTCGAACCTTCCTTGAAAATGGCTAAAATCCTGGAAGGTCTGCCGTAGAACGGGGGGGGGTAGCCGGGAATGATCCTCCCCATAAAATCCGACCATTCCCAGCAGAGCCAGTGAATGCCGGTAAACACAGGGTTTTGGACTTGGGCCTGAAAAACAGGGATATACGAATAATCAGTGCCCAGAGATGCTTAATCGGGCTGTCTGAGGAAGCCCTGTTACAAAATAAACCAACCGATGAACGGTTGGTTTATTATCTAGTAGCGGGGGCAGGACTCGAACCTGCGACCTCCGGGTTATGAGCCCGACGAGCTACCGACTGCTCTACCCCGCGGTGTTATTTGGGACTACAAAGGTATAAATAAAAGCTTAAAAAGCAAAAATTATTTTTCAGCCCCAACCTTCAAGAAGTCTATAATCCCAAAGACATCACTGACTGTGAATGACTTCTGTTCACCAGAAACCAGATTCTTGACATTGACCTGCCCAGCCTCCATCTCATTCCCTCCTGTGATCGAGAGGAACGGGATCGCCTTGCGGTCAGCATAGTCAAACTGCTTCTTCAGCTTGGATGAGTCCGGATAGACCTCAACGGCCACTCCCCTCTCTCTCAAGGCTTTAGCCAAAGGAAGGATATACCTGGTCTCAGAAGAACCCATATTGGCGAAAAGAAGAGTTGTCGAAGACTTCA
>CACXHM010000162.1 GCA_902767465.1 uncultured Bacteroidia bacterium | reverse complement strand
TTTCCGACTCTGTTGTTGCCGGTAAGGCCCCAGCTCAGGCGAAGTTTTGCAGTGCTGACCCAGCGCACAGGGCGCATCCAAGGTTCATCGGAAATGCTCCATGCAGCGGCCGCAGAAGGGAAATAACCCCATTTGTGTCCTTTGGAGAATTTCGAAGAGCCGTCGGCCCTGAATGAAGCGGTGAGCAGGTATCTGTTCTTGTAGGAATAGTTCACCCTTCCCAGATACGACATCAGGCGGTTTGCCCCGAGTGCAGCCGTACCGGTATAAAGGGTACCGTTGTCCATTCCGGAAATTCCCATGGTTTCATTGGGAATCTGAATGGTCCTGTAACCGAAGTTTTTGGTATCCTTCCCCTGCCAAGTGAAACCGATCAGGGCATCATAAGTATGATATTTTTTGCGGCCGTTGTAGGTAAGGGTGTTCTCGTTCACCCATTCCATTGTCTGGGCTGCGGTATAGTCCGCATTCACCCCAAGAGCATTGCTTGCAACCTTGCGGCCGTTGTATGTCAGCGAATTATAGAAATTCTCGTTTTCCGTAAGGATACGGTTGATTCCGGTCTGTGTCTGAAACTTGAGTCCCTTTGCGATGGTCCAGTCAAAACGGATGTTGCCGCTCAGGTATTTTTTACGGACATGCTTGTTCTCATTTTTGTTCGAGATGGTAGGATTCAGGGTATTCCCGTCATACATATCGTTGTACTCTTCATCTTCATCATCGAGTTCGGCACTGGGGTGATAATTCTTGAGAGTTACCGGACGGAAAGCCCAGGTCCTGTACATCAGATAAGTCTGATATCCTGTGGTTGAATCCAGCGCATTGCTGGCGGTCTGTCCGTATTTATCGTCTTCATAATAAGACAGGTTCATCCTCATTCTCAGGTTCTTGTGCAGGGCCTGCTGAAAAGAGAACCTTCCCTGATAGCGGTCATAGCCGGAATTGACAATAACGCCATTCTGCCCGATATAGGTGAGCGAAACCTTATAACGGCTCTGGCTGGTGCCTCCGCTCACGGAAACGTTATGCTTGTTTATGGGAGCAATGCGGAAAAGCTCGTCCTGCCAGTCCTTGGTAGTGGCATGTCTGTAATCTTCGAGAGTCATGCCTTCGTCGATAAGGAAACGCTGCTGGTAACCCGGGTTGAGCTCGAGCATATACTTCACATACTCATAGGCGTCCATCATCTCCATCTTCCTTGTGACCTGCTGGAAACCTACAGTGCCGTTGTATTCCACTTTCGCCTTTCCCACCTCTCCCTGGCTGGTTTCAATCACGATTACACCGTTGGCTCCGCGGGAACCGTAAATGGCCGTGGCGGAGGCATCCTTGAGGACGGTGAAAGATTTGATATCGGTGCTGTTCAGACTTGACAGGGAGAAATCCTCCAGGGGGAAGCCGTCCACTACATATAGCGGAGAGTTATCCTGCGTAAGTGAGTTTGCTCCGCGGATGACAATCTCCGATTCGACGCCCGGCTGCCCGTCGGAAGAATTCACCTTGAGTCCGGAGATACGGCCCTGGATCGCAGCGTCCAGGCCGATCGCAGGAGACTTGAGAAGATCCTCGCTGGAAACCCGCGCCACGGTACCCGTAATGTCATGCTCACCCACCTCGCCGTAGCCTATCACCACTACTTCTTCCAACTTGTGGGTATCGATGCTCAAGGTCACGTCAAGTTTCATTCCGGCTTCCACCGGGAAAGCCTGCGTCTTGTAGCCCAGAAAGGAGAATTCCAGGATAGGGTTTTTCACGGAGCTTACATCGATGGAATACGTACCGTCCTCCAGTGTCACCACCCCGTTGTCGGTGCCCCTTATGATGACCGACACCCCGGGGAGAGGACCTTCAGAATCCACCACCTTACCCTTTACGGACTTTCCGTCAGTCGCGGCAAATCCCCCGAATGGAATGAGGGCCAGGCAAACCGCAGCAAGTAACGTGAACGTAGCTTTTATCAGTTTCATCTTTGTCTGTATTTCTTATGTGCTGAATCGATTCAGCAAAGAGAAAACAAGATGCTGGAACGATTCAATACTTTTGCAAATATAACGATTTTTACAAATAATGCAAGTGAAGCACTTATTTGCCCTTATTATGATTTGAAACGATACACAAATGTCAGTAATACATACCTCTGGTCACCATTCCAGGTTGTAGCCCCTATCGTCATTCCGCTGAAGCGATGTGTCATATTGGTCTGCACGCCGGGAATATCGGATGCTTCCAGCCGCAATGTCCCCTTTCCGGAAAAAACGGTTTTGGATACGGATGCATTCCATATATAATAGGAGCCGTTCAGGCTGTCGAACAAGAACCCGTCATTGTACACATAGCCCAGTTCGCTGCTGACCCTCCACTTCCCCGGGAAACGTTTAGATGCCTCAATGCCGGCCCTCAAAGCATAGGGATCCTCGGCGAAATCGCTTCGAAGCAGGCTTTTCGCAGAACTGTACTCTCCTCCCAGCCTGGCCGACATGTCGAAAGTTCTCCATTTGGCCGTGAGCACCATCAGTTCCTTTGCATCGAAGCGAAGCATGGTATTGAGTTCGTCTTCCTTGCT
>CACXHM010000161.1 GCA_902767465.1 uncultured Bacteroidia bacterium | reverse complement strand
GAGCAGGATCCTGAACAACTTCTGCGGGTTTTTCCTGAACTGCACTTTTTTGCTGCCTGGGCTTAGTGGTCGATTTTTTCTTGTTCGCCTGTTCAGTATCGGGCGCAGAAACCGGCTGTGCAGGAGCGGACTCTTTGACCGGTTCAACAGTCTTGGTATCTTTACGGGGACGCCCGCGACGCACCTTGGTCTTTACATCTGGCTGATGCGAAGCTTCAGTAGCTTGCGCATCCAGAATGGCAAAGGCCAGATCTGCATCTTCGAGATTTTTGATCTTCTTGATATTGTACTGATTTGCAATTGTCTCGAGCTGCTCTCTGCCCATCTTGTTGAGCTCGAAAAGAGTGTGTGGCATATAAAAATGAATAAAGTTAAAATGACCGTCGGAAAGAACTCCGCCACGGACAATGCAAAATTAACAAAAAAAATGAAAAACAGCAAATAACAGATCAATTATCCCAAAAACTGCTGCTTTTCTTGAAACGGAGAAGATCAGCAAGCGACGCTGCATTCGCTTGAATACGAAAACTGTATGACTGCCATGTACCCGTAGGAACCCATGAAACTGAGATATTGAAACAGTGCATATCATAAGTGGCACTCAACTGGGTAGTTGTAAGTTTCTTGGCCTGGAAGTCATATCCGGATGTGGCGTTCAGGTTCATCTTGGGAGTAAGCTTCAAGTTTCCGGTAAACCGCAGTGTCTGCGTGATTGTATTCTTCTCCACAAGAGAACTTGTAGAACTGTTGTAGGTATATGATTTATTGCAACTTAGTGAATAGCTGAAATTGACCGACCATGGCACATTGGGATTTGTATAATACAGCCATCCTCCCGGGATATATTCTCCGGTATATGGGTGCGTGTATATCCGCCTGTAATAATCGGCAGGATTGTCTCCGCCTCCGGCACCGGAAGCATCTTTGCTGCCGTCATTGCCGTTCAGCGCCCCCTTCCCTGAAAGAGAGTAGGACAGCGACGCAGAAGCGTTGGTAAAACGTGCAAGGCCTTGTCCCATGTTTATAGCCCACTCGTTATACTTTCGGCCCATGGAATTGACAGCATAAGGATCAAAGTTTGCGCTTGCGCTGATACTTACCTTGCCGAAGATGGAGGTGGACATCGACATACTTATGGTATTCATCCTCAAAGAGTCAGCAAGGAAATTATATCCTGAGCGAATACTTAATTGATCGATAAGTTTAACCTTTTTGGAACCGGTCCCCGTGGTATCTGCAAAATCGCGGACCTTGGCCTCCAGGTTGTTGCCTATCGAGAATGATGCCGTTGCCGACCTGCCGCTTCCCGGCGGGCTGTAAAGCTGGCCGCTGTATATATTATACTTGTATTCACGTTGCTGGTCGGAAGCATCGGTGTAAGTAAGGGTTCTATAGCCGTTGGCATATGTTGCAAGATCGGGACTCAGCGAAAGGGACATGGAAGGGGAGACCACATGACGGATGGCCTGTATGCGGTTGTAGCGTCCGAAATTGAACATACCATAAAGCCTCGTGCTGGCAGAAACCGAACCGGAATAAGTCTGTGTGATGCCAAGTGTTGAAAAAGCTTTGCCTTCTTCTGCTACAACCTTGTCCTGAGTGTCGTCATAGTAGTATTCCGTTGTACGGAAGAACCAATTCTGACCATAGCTTACGGATGGAGATATATTGATATACTTGAACAGGCTGAAACTCGGCAGTCCGATACTGAAATTGTGGGTCATGCCGTTCTTGAAATTATCAAAGAACCCTTCCTGCATAAACTCAGATGCCTTGAAACCTATCTTGTTCTGTAATGTAGTATTGTATGCAAAAGACAGTTTTTCATATACCCTTTCTTTGCCGACCCTGTTCTTTCGTTTGAACGGATAGAAAGTAGCAACTGAGAAAGTCAGGTTAGGCAACGTGAAGGCATATGAACTGTCACGGGAATTCTGTGAGTGAAGGGCATTCAGCGACAGGGTGGCTTTACCTCCAAAATTCTTGGAAAAAGAGATGGAGGACGAAGCCTGATTCTGAAGCGCTTCGTTTACCGAACGTGAGTTATATCGGTTATTGCTTGGACTTGAGAAGTTTACCGATGCGCTGAAGGAGGTCCCGGGATGCGCCTTGGAATCTTGTGAATGGCTCCATCTCAATCCAAAGTTGGTGCTTTGGGTAAAATCGGCGCTGCCCTTCTCACCGGTACGGTCATCGGAGTAATTGAGGGAAAAATTGCCGTTGAACTTATAATTTACCTTGTATCGTGAATTAAGATCCAGCGCCCATGAACCAAGAGTGAAGTAATCCATGGTGGCCGACAGGTCAAGATAGTCTCCGAAAACGAAATACATGCCAAGATCCCTCATGTAAAAGCCTCGGGCGGTCTCTTCGCCAAAAGTAGGAAAAAGAATGCCGGTTGCCCGCTTGGGCCTCTTTGGAACGAATCCAAATGGAAGTACAAGAGGATATACTTTCACGTCTTCAATAACAACATATGCCGGTCCGAACACTATCTTTTGGCTTGGTTCTGTGACCACCTTCGCCGCCGTCAACTGAAGGAAATAATGGGGGTGTTCCGCATCACATACCGTGTATTTCCCATTGGTGATATTGATGGACTTGTCTGGCATCATCTTGATATTCCGCCCATGCAGGATCCCTTCGTCCTCATTTGTTATCATGTTCGTGATGCGAGCCTTCCGGGTATTGAAATTATAGCGAAGTTCCTCCATATTATAGGTCTTGGAACCTTCCTGCATAACAGGCCTCCCTTTCCATTCTGCGGAAAGGGAGTCATACACTCCGTAAGCATGTACAGTGCCGGAATTCAAGTCATAATCCATCCTTTCGGCTGACAATGTCATATTCTGATACTTAACGTTGACATCACCATAGTAATGGATGACGGACCCCTCGGGCGTTGTTTCGATTATTGTGGAATCCCGTGCGGTAGAAAAAGCGGGAGCTCGTAACGAAGAACTCTTCATCAAGGCTGCGGAATCGGCACGGAAAAGCGAATCGGCGAGCCGAAGGGAATCCCTGCGGGCGAGTTCGAGGGAATCTGGAAGCACCACTTTTTTTTCGGCCGTTTGGGAAGAAAAGGTCCTGTTTTGGACACTCCGGCGTCTCTGTGCAAGACCAGGGTGAGCAGATGATGCCAGCATCAGCATTACCAGTAACAGATATTTAATTTTTCCCAATCGCAATTATTTCCTATATTTGCAAAGCACAAAAGTAAAGGTTTTTTCTGAAACACGCAATCTGCATATTTGTTTCATTGATGCTTGCGCTGCTGTCTGCGCAGGCCGGAGACCTCAAGCTTAGCACTGTAGTTATTGATGCCGGGCATGGCGGAAAAGATGCAGGGGCAATCAGCAAAGACAAAAAATATTACGAAAAAAACTTCACTCTTTCAATTTCCGCCCTTCTGGCTGACAAGATCAGAAAAGAGTTCCCGGATGTTAAAGTTGTCACAACCCGCAATTCCGACAGGTTTGTCGAGCTTCGCGACAGGGCAGGCATAGCCAACAAGGCAGGAGGCCAGCTGTTCATTTCCATTCATATTAACTCAGCTTATTCAACATCCCCCAACGGTTATTCGGTGCATATCCTCGGACAGTCTTCCGACAAGAACCGGGATCTTTTTGCATACAATATGGATGTCGTGAAGCGTGAGAACTCGGTTATCCTGCTCGAAGACGATTACAGCACAAAGTATCAGGGCTTTGATCCATCAGACGACCAGTCATATATTTTCATGCAGCTGATGCAGAATGCATATCTGGAACAAAGTCTGCTGGTCGCATCAGTTATTTCCGAAAAACTCAAAGGCGGCCCGATAAAGGCAGACAGGGGCATCTGGCAGAATCCTTTTTATGTATTATGGAAAACCGGCATGCCAGCTGTTCTCGTAGAGTTGGGATTCATATCCAACAGCACCGACCTGGCTGCACTTAAACAAGAATCGAAACGTGAGGATCTTGCAACACGACTGTTCGAAGCATTCAAAGAATACAAGTCCATTTACGATGCAAGCATGGATATCGGGGGAGAGCACGAACCAAAAGTCGAAGTTAAAGAAAGCAGTCAGGTTCTTCCCGACTCTCTTGCGGAAGGTCCACGTTTCGGCACACAGATTTTTGCAAGCAGCCGCACCATAGATCCTGCCGACCCGATGTTCCTGGGATATGTCCCCGTCGTTGTCAACATCGGTTCCCTTAATAAGTATATAATAGGAATCTTCGAGTCATCGAACGAAGCCCGGAAAGCCAACGAAAAAATAAAAGAAAAATACCCGGGATGTTTCATGGTCAAAATCGAAAAAAACGGGGTAACCCGCTACAAGTGATTCCAAGGGTGTTTTCTTATTTTTTGGCAGTACATAAAACCTTTATTTTAAAGCAGTTAGCTAGTTTCGGCATATTTAGGACCCTCCCAATATATAAGACATAAAAAGATAAAAAGCAATAGCGAAAAAATAATTTTTCGCTTTTTTTTTTAACCATTTTTGCACAGTAAATTTCTATGGAAAATAAAGGGAGATATCAGGACCGTTGGGACGAGTGTCTGCGGATAATTTCGCAGATAATCGAACCGCGCCAGTTCGAGACCTGGTTCAAAAGAATCAGGCCCGTATCTCTTGACGAATCAACCCTTACCGTAGAAGTTCCTTCAGATTTCTTCCGTGAGTATCTCG
>CACXHM010000160.1 GCA_902767465.1 uncultured Bacteroidia bacterium | reverse complement strand
GAACTCCTTGCGGGCACGCATTTCGCGCACGGCACCGGTCTTTTCGAATTTGCGCTTGAATTTCTTCAGGGCCCTTTCGATGTTCTCTCCGTCTTTTACAGGTACTATAATCATTTAAATATCACCTCCTTTTCGATTTAGCGGGTGCAAAGGTAGAAAATTTTTCCGAAACTACAACATCCCTGCAAAATCTTTCATTCCTTCGGTGGCCACTTTGCGGATATGCACGATGCGGCTGTCGAAAAGTGGAACTTCTGCAGGGTCTATGATATAGATAGGGGCCTCCTGTCTGGCATAACGGTACAGCCCGGCAGCCGGGTAAACCGACAGTGAGGTGCCTACTATCAGCACGATGTCTGCGCGGCTTACCAGGTTGATCGCTTCTTCCATCTTGGGAACAGCTTCTCCGAAAAAGACGATATGAGGGCGGAGCTGAACTCCGTTCGGGGCTTTGTCTCCCAGATGTACGGCATCGTAACCTACGTCGAAAACAGCTTTTTCGCTGTATCCGTCTTCATCGTTGAATGTGTTTTCCGGGCGCACCTTGGTGGCCTCTCCATGCAGGTGCACCACATGTGTGCTGCCGGCACGTTCGTGCAGGTTGTCCACGTTCTGCGTGATCACATCCACTATATAATCTTTTTCGAGTGCGGCTATTGCACGGTGTGCGTCGTTTGGCCTTGCGTTGCGAAGATGTTCACGCTGCATGTTGTAGAAGTCCAGCACCTTGGACCGGTTCCGGTACCATCCTTCTATGGATGCCACTTCCATCGGGTCGTAATTGTCCCAGAGGCCACCGTTGTCGCGGTAGGTCCCAAGTCCCGATTCGGCACTCACGCCTGCACCGGTAAGTACTGCTATCCTTTTTTTGCTCATTCCTTTATTTTGAACAACTTCGTTTTCGCCCAGTATTCGAAAAGCGGGTCTATCACTTCAGGATCGTCGTTTTCCGTGAAGCTTATTATTTCTTTTTTGCACAATGCATCTTTGAGCCTGCGCACGTTTGCCGAAGAATTGAGCGCATAATGCTCAATGACTTCTGCCGAACTGAACCTCTTGCATCCTTCAAGGGTTGCCCTCAGCAGTGAAAGCTGGAATCCGGTAAGGTCTCCGGTAATGTCCTTGAAGCGAGGTTCGTGGATGGAAAGCAGCATGTCGAGCGCGTCCAGCAGTGTGGCATCGGTGATGTAGCCTTTGGTGAGATGGTCACAGATAGACGCAAAGTGATTGATATACCAGATGTTGCAGCGGAACCTCTTGCATACGTTCATCATCGTGTCACGGTCGATTACCTTGCCGCTGGTAAGGAACCCTTTTACGACGAAATCGGTGATTTCCCTCGGTTCGAGGCTGCTCAGTTTTACCCTGTTGACCTGCCTGTGAAAGAAAACCCTGTGCTCGAATATCTCCTTCATTCCGTTAACCCTCGAACCTACGAACACATAACTGCACATCTCTCTTCGGGAGTTCCTGATTACGTCTTCAAAGATCTTCAGAAGTTTCTCCCACCCGTCCATTCCGCTTATGTTCTGGAATTCTTCTATGATCATGAAGAGCTTTTTCCCGCTCACTGCAGACAACCTCCATGGAAGTCCCAGAATAGACCTGATGTCGTTTTCGTCGGTGTTCCAGTTCAGCGAAAGAACCGCGTCTTCGGAAGAATAACGCACCGGATCGAAGACGAAATGGGTGTCGGGCAGGCATTGCTGCACCAGGGCGGCATACTCGTCGGGTGTGGTGGCAAAGGCGCGCAGGAGGGAGGATCCGATATTGGTGAGAAAACTGTCCATGTCCCGTATTCCGAGGAGTGAGATGCTTGCGCTGACAAACGACTTCCCGGAGATCCTCATGTTCAGAAAGGTTTGCTGCAACAGCGAAGACACTCCGGTTTTGGAGGGCTCGTATATGACAACGTTCTCACCTTGCAGCAACAGGTTCGAAAGCAGGGTCTGGTCGGCCCTGCGCCCAATGAAGTTTTTGCCCGACACGGGCTTGTTGTAAATAAAAGTGCCGTCCATAGCGTAACGACTTCGTTGCCTTTACAAATGTAATAAATTATTTTGCAGAAAAAGGATTTTTTGCTAATTTTGCAGCCCAAATTTTATTTAAGACTGTCAAGCCCGTCAAGAGCTGCCGTAAGGGCAGACGCTTGCAGCCAAAACTTTAAGAAAAGTTTTTTATTATGTACGCAATCGTAGACATTGCAGGCAGCCAGTTCAAGGTTGAGGCCGGAAACGAACTTTTTGTGCCCCATCTTGCCCAGGCCAAAGATTCCGAAGTAGAGTTTGACAAAGTGCTTCTGCTCGATGCAGACGGCAAGGTCAAAGTCGGTGCTCCCTATGTAAAGGGCGCTGTCGTAAAGGCAACGGTCCTTGCAGATGATGTAAAGGCTGACAAGGTTCTCGTATTCAAGAAGATCCGCCGCAAGGGCTTTCAGACCCTCAACGGTCATCGTCAGAAACTTACCAAGATCAAGATCAACTCAATTGCTTAAGCGTTATGGCACACAAGAAAGGTCAATCCAGTTCAAAGAACGGTCGTGAGTCGCATAGCAAACGTCTCGGCCTCAAGAAATTCGGCGGCGAAGTAGTCAAGGCCGGCAACATTATCGTGCGCCAGAGGGGTACTGTGCACAATCCCGACAAGAATGTGGGAATGGGCAAGGACCATACCCTTTACGCTCTCGTTGACGGAACCGTCAAGTTCTCACGCAAGAGGGACGACAAGTCCTTCGTGTCTGTAGTTCCTTTCGAGAACTGACCCCGCGAGATAGGAAAGTAATAGAATCGGGTCTGCACTCATGTACGGGTGTAGACCCTTTTTGATAAAAACAAAGTCATGCTTACACTCAAATCGCTCCGCGAAAATCCCCAGGCTATAATCGATCGCCTGAAAGTCAAGAACTTTGATGCACGTCCCATCGTGGACAAGGTGCTGGAACTCGATGCCCGCCGCCGTTCACTCCAGATGGAGAGTGACGCGCTGCTTGCCGAACAGAAAAAGAAGGCGGCCGAAATCGGCGGTCTCATGAAACAGGGCCTGCGTGATGCCGCAGAAGCGGCAAAGGCTGCCGTTGCTGAACTCAAACAGAAGAGTTCCGACCTGCTTGCACAGGGCGAGGCTGTGGCTGCAGAGCTGGAAAACCAGCTCGTTCAGCTCCCCAACACTCCTTGCAGCCTTGTCCCCGAAGGGAAGGACGCTGCCGACAACCTCGTGGTTAAGGAAGGCGGCCCGGAGGTGCATCTGCCGGAAGGGGCGCTTCCTCACTGGGAACTTGCAAAAAAATACGACATCATAGATTTTGACCTGGGAGTCAAGATCACCGGAGCCGGATTCCCTGTTTATAAGGGAAAGGGTGCCCGTCTCCAGAGGGCCCTCATCAATTTCTTCCTCGATGAGAATACCAAGGCCGGATATCAGGAGACAGAACCTCCGGTGGTAGTAAATGCTGCATCCGGATTCGGTACCGGGCAGCTTCCCGACAAGGAGGCCCAGATGTACTATGTCGGACTGGACAACTTCTACCTTGTACCTACCGCAGAAGTGCCGGTTACCAACATCTTCCGGGATGTGATCCTGCCCTCGGACGCACTCCCTCAGAAACTCACCGCCTACACCCCCTTCTTCCGCCGCGAGGCCGGTTCTTACGGCAAGGATGTGCGCGGGCTGAACCGTCTGCACCAGTTCGACAAAGTTGAGATCGTACGGGTCGAAAAACCGGAAGATTCCTATAAGGCTCTCGATGAGATGATTGCCCATGTGGAGGGTCTTGTCCAGAAACTCGGGCTCAAATACCATATTCTGAGGCTCTGTGGCGGAGATATGTCCTTCACTTCCGCAATCACTTACGACTTCGAACTTTGGAGCGCTGCACAAGGCCGCTGGCTCGAGATTTCTTCCGTATCCAACTTCGAATCCTTCCAGGCGAACAGGTTGCATCTGCGCTATCGCGACGCCGATGGCAAGACCCAGCTTGCCCATACCCTGAACGGATCTTCCCTTGCACTGCCGCGCGTGGTGGCCGCCCTTCTCGAGGACAACCAGACCCCGGACGGCATCGTGATTCCCGAAGTGCTCCGTCCCTACACTGGATTCGATATCATTGACTGATACACGCACCATACTCGGCATCGATCCCGGAACCAATCTGCTTGGTTTCGGGATCGTGCGTGTGGATGCCTGCGGAAAACCTTCGTTCGTGGACATGGGGGTGCTGGATCTGCGTAAAATATCCGACACTTATGCAAAGTTGGAATGCATACACGAAAAGGTTTCCGCCCTTTGTGAACTGCACAAGCCTTCCGACCTTGCAATAGAATCCCCTTTCTATGGGAAGAACGCTCAGGTCATACTCAAACTGGGGAGAGCCCAGGGGAGTGCTATGATTGCGGCCATATCCCATGGACTGGAGGTGTTTGAATACGCACCCCGTAAGGCTAAAATGGTCATTTGCGGCAACGGCGCCGCTTCAAAGGAACAGGTGGCTCTCATGGTGGAACGAACCCTTGGCATCAATATAGACAGCAAATACCTCGATGCCACCGATGCCCTTGCGATAGCTATGTGCCATTATTATCAGATCAACAGCCCCCTGTCTGCCGCTCCCGGCGGGAAGTCTTCTTCCCGCAAGGTCTCGTCCTGGGAAAAATTTATTTCCGAAAATCCAGATCGGGTAAAATAAACCTCTCGCGCGTGAGCGCATCTAAACAGCGTTATGACTTTCTCTAAATTCCTGACTGTGATCGCCGGAATGCTTGCTGCTGCCGGACTTTCCGCGCAGAACAAGGTTTCTGCCGTGCTTTTGGATTCCTCAAACGGCGACGCCGTGCCTTTCGCCACCGTCTCGCTCTCGAAAGAGGGAGCGAAAAAGCCCGATTATTACGGGCTGAGCAACGATGTCGGTGAAGTTTCGCTGGCAAAGGTCAAGCATGGAACCTATGTGTTCAAGGCTGAGCTTCTTGGCTACAAGGCGTTCAGCAAAACAATCAAGGTGGAGGGCGATGTGAATCTGGGCAAGGTGAAAATGGACCCGGACAGGCAGATGCTCGATGCCGCTTCTGTTTCTGCAGTGGGCAATGCCATTATAGTCAAGAAAGATACTCTTGAATACAACGCCAATTCCTTCAAGACCACCGAGAACGACATGCTGGAAGATCTCCTGAAGAAACTTCCCGGAGTGGAAGTGAGCGAAGACGGCTCGATTACGGTTAACGGAGAGTCAATTAAGAAAATAACGATCGACGGCAAGACCTTTTTCCTGGACGACCCGCAACTGGCTTCCAAGAATATCCCCGCCAAGATCGTCAATAAACTGAAAGTCATCAACAAGAAAAGCGAACAGGCCGAGTTCACCGGAATCGATGATGGTGAAGAGGAGAAAGTGATAGACCTTGATATCAAGCCCGGGATGATGAAGGGCGCTTTCGGCAATATGATGGCAGGAGGCGGACGGGATGTCCCTACCGACAATCTGACTGATCCCGACTGGCGCTATCAGGGAGCTGCATTCCTTGGAAATTTTACCAAAGAGCGCCAGATCAGCCTGGTGCTGAACGGCAACAACACCAACAACCGGGGATTCAACGACCTTTCCGGTTCGATGATGGGCAATATGCGCAGCGGTGGCATGGGAAGAGGCCAGGGTGGCTGGGGAGGTGGCAACGGCATAACCACTTCATATATGGCCGGCGTGAACGGGGCCTGGACCCTCTTCGACGGAAACATGGATCTTAGCTCCAACTATCTCTATAATCATACCGGAAAAGACGTTATGGAGAAGAGCGACAAGACCACTTATGTGAACGATGACTACAACCTCATCGACAGGTCCGACGGATACAGCAACACCGTTTCTAACGGACATCGCGTGGGAGTAAGGCTCGACCACAAGTTCAGTGAGAATACTTCAATACTCTTCGAACCCCGCATTGAGTTCGGAAACGGCAGTTATGGTCAGAGCAATGAGACCTGGCGCTATGCCGACACGCTTGCGAAAGCGGCCCCCGACCTGCTTACCAATTCCAAGAACGACCAGGGAGGTGACAACCGGAACGTGAGCACCAGCGGGTTCATGCTCTTTCGCCAGCGTCTCGGAATTCCCGGACGTACGATGACCGTCATGGGAAGGTATTCTTTCAGCAACAATGACCTGAATTCCTTCAACCGCACCGATTACACCGGTGGGGCTCTTCAGGACGTGGACCAGAGCATCACTTCCAACCAGCGCAGCAGCAGCCTCATGGGCCGGGCCACATATACGGAGCCGATCGGCAATAATTTCTACCTTGAGGCCAATTACCGCTATTCCTGGAGCAAGTCCTCTTCCGAGAAGGACACCTGGGACAACATTACCAATTCCAAATCTTTCGTTTATTCCAACGAGATCCTGAATGAATCCCACAACCAGGAGATAGGGGCGAACCTGATGTATCAGCGCGACAAGTCCCGTGCGCAGGTTGGATTCGCGGCCATGCCAATCCATACCTACAACAGCACTACCCGCTACAATTCGATGGACGGTACCTGGCTGCCGAAGGAATATGATGATTTCCACTGGAACTTCTCTCCCCGCGTGATGCTGTGGTGGGAGTTCAACGACAATGCAAATGCGCGCATGTTCTACCGCGGGATGTCTTCGCAGCCTTCCACCAGGCAGTTGATGCCGGTGCCCGACAATTCCGACCCTCTGAACGTGAGTTTCGGTAACCCTAAACTGCTTCCGTATTTTTCGCATAATCTGCGCGGAGACGTCCGTTACAACAACAAGAAAAGCTTTACGTCTTTCAACATCCATTTCGAAGGAGGATACGTGCAGAACCCCATCGTGAGCCTTACATGGTATGATGGAGGTTCGGCCTACAGCATGCCTTTCAACGGACCATGGAGCGCAAATGCCGGGGTTAACGGTTTTGCGAATATCCCCATCGCAAAATCCAATTTCTCCATTTCCAATTTCGCCAGGGTCAACTGGTCACGTTCATCGTCGTACATCGGAGAGAAGATCGACATGACGACCTACACCGTGGACGGAGATTATTACAAGTTCATGGAGGAAATAACCGGTACGGGCTCTACTCCGGGCAAGTGGGACGATGCCGACTGGTTTGACGAGCACATCACGGTTAATACTATACAAAGTCTCAACGTGGTGGAAAGGCTGCGTCTTACCTATCGTTCCGACAACCTGGAACTTACCGCATCCGGCCGCACCCGGATGAACAAAAGCTGGTACACCATCCGCGACTCCCGCACTACCACTTTCAACAATCAGATCCGCCTCACCGCCAACTGGACCTGGGACGGTCCCGGACTCACCCTGAAGGCGGAAGGCAACTACAACTGGTACAATGGCTATTCCACTCGGCAGCCTAATGAATATGTACTCAATGCCGAAGTGCAGAAACTCCTGTTCAAGAAGAAGATGACTCTCGCCCTCAAGGGATACGACATCCTCGGCCAAGCCAAGAACCTTACGGTTACGGATGCCTCGAACTATCACAGCGAGGTTCTCAACAATACCCTTGGGCGCTACGTCATCCTGTCGCTCACATACCGTTTCGGCACATTCGACCGCAGCCAGATGCGCGGCGGCCCCGGCATGGGCGGCCGTGGTATGGGCGGTCCGGGAGGCCGTAGGTAACTTTTTGTTTGTGTGTTTTGTAAATGCTTGGCTGTTAGTTGATTACTGAAAACGTGTCGCTGTATTTTGCTGACTTGTTTTTGGTAAAACATTGAAAAACAATAATTTGCGCAACACGGTGCTACTGAAGACAGATGATATATTTGCGACCATAGAGGCGATGCCCTTGTTCCGGGATGCTTCTACCGTGCTGGCATACTGGTCGGTGCGGGACGAGGTCCCAACGCATGAGTTTCTGGAGAAGTGGCAGGGGAGCAAACGCATGCTCGTTCCACGAGTCTGCGGTGAGCGGCTCGACCTTTGCGTGTATGATCCGTCGCAGATGCAGCGGGGTGCCTTCGGAATAATGGAGCCGGCCCCTGAAGCCGTTGCCGTACTTCCGGAAGAAGTTGGTTTTGCCATCATCCCCGGGGAAGCATTTGATGCCGACGGCAACCGTAAGGGACATGGCAAAGGCTATTACGACAGACTGTTGCCGCATCTTAAATGTCTGAAAGTCGGCATAGCTCCTTCGCATAAAATAGTTGAGAGACTCATTCCGCAGCCTTGGGATGCTCCGGTGGATGTAGTGATAACCGGTATCTGAGAAAGTTTATGTATCTTTGCATGTTATGGCAGAAAAGAATACCAAGAAAGAGAGCATCTTGTCCAACTGGGTAGTAAAAAACCTCATATGGGCCGTCGTCTTCGTAGTCGGACTCGCAATTGTGGTGAGCGTGCTCCTGGGGATAGTCACTCAGCATAATAAGGAGATAGTGGTGCCGGATTTTACCAACATGACATTCTCCGAAGCAAAGTATAACGCAGAACGCGCCGGCATACGTGTGCAGATTTCCGATTCGGTCTATGTCCGCAGGATGAAAAAAGGCGCGGTCTTTACCCAGTTCCCAAAAGGAGGCAGCAAGGTGAAGAAAGGCCGTACCATTCTGCTCACCACCAATGCCAAGCACAGTAAAGAGGTTACAATGCCCCTTCTGGTCGGTTATTCGATGCGCCAGGCCAAGGCCGAACTTGCCTCGAGAGGCCTTTCCCTCGGCAGGCTGATATATGTTAACGATATTGCTACCAACAATGTGCTCCGCCAGCTTTGCAACAGCCGTGAAATCGCCGCCGGGACCATGGTTGAGAGCGGTTCGGTGATCGATCTCGTGGTTGGTCTCAATAATGAAGACAACCGCACATACGCCCCGGATGCGCGCGGGCTTAAGTATCTGCGAGCCGTTGATGCAGTGCATGACAACTCGCTCAACGTGGGGAAACTTTCTTTCGACAAGGAAGTGCGGTCTTATAGCGATTCTCTTAATGCCGTAGTGTACAAACAGTCTCCCGGGCAGGCCAGCGGGGCTCTCACCATGGGAGCGTCTGTTTCGCTCTGGCTCACTACTGACGAAGGCAAGATAGAAGAACTTTCCAGATAATGGAAGATTACGAGAACTGGCAGAATCCGGATCTTGAGGACGTTCCCGAAGTCGAGGATGAAGAACAGGGAATGTTCGAGCATTTCCGGCTGAATGTCGATGCAGGGCAGGTGCCCATACGTATCGACAAGTTTATGTCGAGTCATCTCGAAGATACTTCGCGCCATCGCATCCAGTGCGCTATCAAGGAAGGCTTCGTCAAGGTGGGTGATAAAACCGCCAAGGCAAATCTGCTGGTGCGTCCCGGCGACGTGATCCGTTTCGTCATGCCTTACCGCAGGCGCGGAGTCGATCTTGTGCCCCAGAATATCCCGCTCGACATCGTTTATGAAGATGAGGACGTGCTGGTGGTGAACAAGCCTGCGGGCATGGTGGTCCACCCCGGCCACGGCCATTTCGACGGCACTCTGGTAAACGCTTTGCTGTATCATCTTGGTTCGCACTCAACCTCCGTTGCAGGGTTGCCCCCTTCAACCGTCTCGCATGCGCTCGACCCCACCGCTGACGCGGTCCCCCCTCTTAGCGTGTCGAGGGTGGCAGCGGTTTCAGGGGGTAAGCCCTGCACGTCGGCTCCCTCATCTAATGTCGGCGCTTCCGGGGCTGCTGACACCGAAAAAGCCGGGATACTTGTACATCGCATCGACAAAGATACCAGCGGTCTGCTGCTGGTAGCAAAAAACGAAGATGCGCAGCTGCGCCTTGCAAAACAGTTCTACGACCACAGTACGGAGCGATGCTATCACGCCATAGTCTGGGGCGATATAAAGGAAACGGAAGGAACCATAGACCGGAACATCGCCCGTGACCCCAACGACCGTCTCCGTTTTCGCGTGACCGATGATGCTTCCGAAGGGAAACATGCCGTCACGCATTACCGGGTGTTGGAACGCTTCGGCTTTGTAACCTATGTGGAATGCCGTCTGGAAACAGGCCGTACTCATCAGATACGCGTGCACATGGCATCCATCGGTCATCCGCTATTCAATGATGAGCGTTACGGCGGTGCTGAAATCCGCAAGGGAACCATCTATTCGAAATACCGCCAGTTTATAAAAAACTGTTTTGAGATATGCCCCCGTCAGGCCCTTCATGCCAAGACGCTGGGCTTTGAGCATCCTGTGACCGGAAAATGGCTGCAGTTCGATTCGCAGGTGCCGGAGGATATGACTTCGCTGCTCGAGAAATGGCGCAAATATGCCGGTAACATGCCTGAACCGGAAAACGAGGAGGAATTCTCATGAGAAAGGAAAAAACCGCAATGTGGATATGCGTGCTGGTCTCATCAGTGCTGATGAGCCTTCCGTGGCTGGTGCCCCATTGCGGATTCTTTGCGCTCTTCGGCCTTGTGCCGCTGCTGTGTGCGGACCATATTGCGGATATCAACCATATCCGTCGTTTTCGTATCTGGCACTATAGTTTCTTTGTGCTGTGGAATTCCTTCACTACATGGTGGGTAGCCAATGCCACCTTTGGGGGAGCTGTCTTTGCCGTTCTTGCCAATGCGCTGCAGATGTCGCTCATTTTCGGTTTGTTCCGACTCGGCAAGCGCCGGCTCAAGGGGATTCTGCCATATCTGCTTCTTGCTTCTGCATGGATTGCCTGGGAGAGATGGTATCTGCAGAGTGCTCAGATTTCATGGCCATGGCTGGTGCTTGGAAACGCATTCGCACAGAGCACCCGCAGCATCCAGTGGTATGAGTTCACAGGATCCTTGGGAGGATCCGCCTGGGTCTGGGCCTGCAACATTACCCTCTTCCTGCTGCTAAAAAACGTGCTGGAAGGGGACTGGGCACGCATGCAAAAAAAAGTGCGGACAGCCGTGCTTGGATGGACTGTGTTCGTTTTTGCATTTCCCTATGCGGCGTCTCTTCATCTCTTCCACTATTATCATGAGGATACGGAATCTTCGTTGCCCGTGATAATAGGACAGCCCAATTTTGATCCTTACGAGAAGTTCAGTTCCAAGAGCCAGGCGGAGCAGACCGAAATTCTTCTGAATCTGTACTCTCAGGCCATTCCCTGCGCCGACTGGAAAGGTCTGCTGCTTGCTCCGGAAACTTTTACTTCGGATGTGATGCTGAATGACATCCAGTCCGGACCGACCTTCCGCGCTTTCCAGGCATTCCTGGGACGCCATCCAGGTGCGGAACTGCTATTCGGTGCATCGGCATACCAGACTTACAACCGTCGCAGTGCCCCTTCGATTCTTGCCAGAAAATGGGGAGACGGGTGGATAGAGAGCCGTAATTCCGCTATAATGACCGACGTCTCCGGCCGTACGGAGGTTTTTCATAAGAGCAAACTCGTAGTGGGTACCGAACTGACTCCGTATCCAAAACTTTTTGTGCCGCTGGACGACAATCTCGGGGGAGTCATGGGCCGTTGCATTGCCCAGAAGGAGATAAGTTGCCTGCATCTGTCGGGAGGCACTCCTTTCGGTTGTGCGGTATGCTACGAGTCTGTTTATGGAGAGTATTGCACCGGTTATGTGCGCAAAGGTGCGCAGTTCCTTGCCGTAATCACGAACGATGCCTGGTGGGGAGACACTCCGGGCTATAAACAGCATCTGAGCTATTCGCGGCTCCGGGCAATTGAGACACGCCGCGACATTGCCCGTTGCGGCAACACCGGCATATCAGCCATTATCGACCAGCGTGGAGAAGTTCTTTCCAGCACACCCTGGTGGGAACGTACCACTTTGACAGGCACGGTGAACCTTAACACCAGGCAAACCTTTTTTGTCCGCTATGGCGATGTTATAGGCCGCGCCTGTACCCTGCTTTTCTTACTTCTGTTGCTTGCACTTGGAGTGAAGTTGCTGAATCGAAGATAATTTATTATCTTTGTCCCGGCTAAACTTAAACTCGTATGAAAATTTTAGGAACCGGGAGCGCTCTCCCCAGCAGACAGGTCAGCAACGACGACCTCTCAAAATTTCTCGACACAAACGATGAATGGATCTTCCCCCGTACCGGGATAAAGACCCGTCATGTCATCAGCGACGAAAAACTCGAAGATCTTGCTACTGCTGCGGCCATGAAAGCCGTAAAGGATGCAGGTATTGAACTTTCCGAAATCGATATGCTCATCTGCTCGAATGTGGTGAACGAGTTCATTACTCCGAGCCTGAGTTGCATCGTCGCATCCAAACTCGGCATCAGCTGCCCCTGCTTCGACATCAACTGCGCCTGCCCCGGATTCATCTATGCGATGGATATGGCAGACAGTTACTTCCGCGCCGGCAAGGTAAAAAAAGTGCTGGTGGTTTGTGCCGAGGAACCTACCCGCATGGTGGACTGGAAAGACCGCAGTACATGTGTGCTGTTCGGCGACGGAGCCGGTGCCGCGGTTTTCGCAGAAGGCGACAATCTCAAAGGAACCCGTCTTTCGGCACAGCCCGATCCGGACAAGCTCTATGAAATCCATAGGCTCCAGCCTACTCCCTATGTCGCAAAAGAAGAAAACGATGTTCCCCTGTTCATGCATGGACGTGAGGTTTTCAAGTTTGCGGTAACAACCTCATGCCGTGATATCTCCGATATACTTGCAAGCACCGGATATACTCCTGACCAGGTCTCATATTATATGATTCATCAGGCAAATTTGCGTATAATAGAGGG
>CACXHM010000159.1 GCA_902767465.1 uncultured Bacteroidia bacterium | reverse complement strand
TGTGTCAGAAGATATGACGAAAGTGTCCCCGATGACAGCGGTAAATATCAGCATGGATGTCGATACCGCCCGTCTTTATACCGCGCGTGAATTCCTATGGGACGGGAGCAGCGCAGGGAATTCCGGGCCATCAGAATCAACGCCATCCGGAGCTCTGGATGTAGCAACGGCCAGGGGTAAGGCCGGAAGCAAGGGCATATGGCTTGTAGGCTACATCGTAGGTGGCGACCTCAGCTCTTCTTCCTGTTCATTCGAGGCGCCCTTCTCTGCCCGGACCAACATAGTGCTTTCCGACTCCCCTTCCTGCAGGGACAGGTCAGTTTGCATGAGCATACAATTAAGTGTAGGTGATATCCGCAATGCCATCAACCTGGTGGACAATCCCGGGCTTCTCGGCCAAAGGATATATCTTAAAGGAGATGTAGTGGAAGCCTATTACAAACTTCCCGGGCTGCAGAACCTCAGCGACTACAGGTTATGATCCCTATTTGATGCGAATCGGGGCATCGTCGTAAAGCAGGAAGCGTTTTGCCTTGCGTATCCATTTCTGTTCCTCGCTCTTAACGTGTTCTTCCACAATGTCGAAGGTGATGCCCCCGCGCAGATACTCCATCATCACCGGGTCTGCAAGACGGCCCGGGAGACTGTCCAGAATCCGGAACTGTGAATAGCGCTCGCTAAAATGACGCATCAACTGAATGGTATGCAGCAGAGAATGATATCGTACCCCCGGTGTAAGTATGAACTGCCACCCGAAACACGCTTCACCTTCGTACAGACCGGAAAGAGGGACAAAGGAGCAAGGACGGGCCAAAACCCCTTCCGGCACCGGAACGGCATCCCCTTCCGGCTTAAGGAAAGGGGCCCCTACAAGTTCATAGGGGCGTACGGTTCCAAGCCCGGGATTAAGATTTGTATCGGTCCAGAGCCTTGCACCGGTATAGAAATAAGGGGTAAACACTCCTGCAAAGTCGGATGCCGGGGGCACCATCCATGGTGTAAGGGTACGCGACGTAGCAGAACATTGCGCAGAGATCACATGCAACGAAACCTGAGCACCGCATTCACTTGCATACATCTGCGCGAGTTCACCTATTGTAAGTCCGTGACGATGAGCGCACGCGGGAGTCCAGACATCACTTTCCCCAGCTGGAAGGGTTCCCTCAACATCCCTGCCGGCAGCATTGGGATGATCCACTATATAAAGTGCGGGAGGATTCTCCATTCCCGCAAGTGCAGAGACAAGACGAAGCACATCCACCGCAAAAGGGAAATATCGAGCTCCTCCGTCTTGAATCTCCACTACAACCGCATCCAATCCGCGGAGTTCTTCCGGCTCAAAAGAAATATGGGCGTTTCCAGGAACAGCCTCGTCACCGGGCAGGAAAATAGCAGAGAGATTCCCCCTTGAGCGGAAAATATCGTAGAGATACCGGCCTTTGGCAGCATCCCAGCAGCCGGGAGTGCAGAACACCCCGACTTTTCCCTCAAGAAGGGCCCGGTCCAGTTGATCCTCAATAGGCGTGGTCCTGAACGAAAACATGTTTATCCGGCTATCTTTTTGGCAAGGGCCACCACCTCATTGCCCAAGGCTGTCGCACGCTGCTCGTCGGGAGCTTCGGAATATACACGGATGATGGGCTCGGTATTGGAACGGCGCAGATGCACCCATTCGCGTCTCGATTCGAAATCGACTTTCACTCCGTCAATGGTATTGAGTTTCTCATCTTTGAAGGTTTCTTTCATTGTCTGCAGTATCTTGTCGATGAGCGCGGAATCCGAAAGGTCTATGCGGTTCTTGGCTATGAAATATTGAGGCAGAGTTTTTTTGTACTCGCTCACTTTCATGCCCTTATGTGCAAGGTTACTGAGAAACAGTGCAACGCCCACCATAGCATCGCGGCCGCAATGACTTGCAGGATAAATGACTCCGCCGTTGCCTTCTCCGCCGATAAGGGCATCGACCTCGTGCATTCTGGTGGTTACGTTCACTTCACCTACGGCCGCCGCATAATAGGTCCCGCCATGAGCTTCGGTCACATCGCGCAGGGCCCTGGTCGAAGACAGGTTCGAGACTGTTGCAAGATTCTTGCATCCTTTTTTTACCGCCTCGTCCAAAAGATAGTCGGCGACAGCCACGAGAGTATATTCTTCTACGAAAGGATTTCCATCTTCGCAGATAAAGGCAAGACGGTCCACGTCGGGATCCACGCTTATGCCAAGGTCGGCTTTTTCACGGACGACTGTCTCGCTCAACTCAGTGAGGTTGGAAGGCAGAGGTTCAGGATTATGGACAAAATCCCCTGTCGGTTCTCCATTGAGGGTGATGCACTTGACGCCGAGCCTTTCCAGCAGACGTGGCATTATAATTCCGCCAACCGAGTTAATGGCATCGAGCACCACCTTGAAACCGGCCTTCCGTATGGCATCGGCATCCACAGTTTCCAATGCCAGTACAGATTCAATATGTTCATCGGTATAATCGTGTTCGGTAATATGACCGAGTTCATCGACACCCGCGAAATCGAAATCTCCGCGTTCTGCGCAGTCCAAAATCGCCTGTCCCTGTGCCGCGGTGAGAAACTCTCCACGCTCGTTCAGCAATTTGAGGGCATTCCACTGGCGGGGATTATGGGATGCCGTGAGGATAATGCCGCCGTCGGCGCCTGCAAAACGGACCGCAAGTTCAGTGGTAGGAGTGGATGCAAAACCGCATTTAACCACATCTACGCCACACGCAACAAGTGTTCCGCACACAAGGTTTTCAACCATCTCCCCGCTGATGCGTGCATCCCGGCCGACAACGACCTTATATCTGGAGGCATTGGGAGCCTTGCGCTTGCGCAGTTCCGAACAATATGCATAGCAGAATTTAACAATGTCGACAGGTGTAAGGGCATCTCCGGGCTGCCCCCCGATGGTTCCGCGGATTCCGGAAATAGATTTGATCAGAGTCATGGTACAAATATAATAAAAAAAGCAACGACCTTGTCGCTGCTTTTTTGTATCCTGTAAAGAAAGTTATTTCTTTCTTGCCTTGTATCTCTGATAGAACATATCAACACGGCCGGCGGTGTCAACGATTTTGGTTTTGCCGGTGTAGAAAGGATGGGAGGTGTTGGAGATCTCAACCTTTACGAGGGGATACTCGACTCCGTCAACAGTAATCGTCTCCTTGGTGGTGGCGCAGCTGCGGGTGATAAAGATATCCTCGTTTGACATATCCTTGAAAACTACAAGACGGTAGGATTCGGGATGGATTCCTTTTTTCATTTTGCTAGCAATTAGTTTAATAGAATCTGGTAGTGGGTAGGAGAATCGAACTCCTATTGCGAGATTGAGAATCTCGAGTACTAACCGTTATACGAACCCACCGTTAGCTTTTGGGAATGCAAAGATAGATATTTTTGGATTACCTGCAAATTTTTTTGTTAAATTTGTAAATATTCCCGGTATGCAGGGAAAGATATCGTTATTATTATGAAAACTGTGAAGAAAATCATTATTATCGCTGTGGTGGCGCTGCTGCTCGGTTGCGGTCTGTGGGTATTTATTCATTTCTTCTGGGAGTTCGGCTCCGGCGTCAAGGCCGGCGAACTGAATCAGGTTGTTTACAAAGGCTGGATCTGGAAAACCTATGAAGGCAGGCTCATCATGAGCGGATTCAAAAACGGAAAGAACGGGAGCGGGCTTCAGAGCAACGAATTCTCTTTCTCTGTAGACAAACATGCCGAAGGACGCAAAGCCAACGGAGCCGCTTATTCCGTGGCAGATTCGCTTATGCGCTGCAGCGGAAAAAACGTGCAGGTAAAATACAAAGAGTTCCGCGGCGCGCTCCCATGGCGCGGAATACAGAAATTCGTGGTCTATGACATCCTGTCCGTAAGCGATCCCAATCCGTTCAATACCATCCCCATAGACGCCGGAGAATGACAACTCTCATTCTTGCAGTTCTCCTGCAGATACTCGCATCCCGGCCGCAGCAGCCGGAAGGCCGTCTTCTTACCATGCATGACGCTGTGCTCGGACGCAGCCTGTACCCCGAAAGCAAAGCCTGGCATTGGGAAGGAAACGATCTGAAAGAAGGGCGTGCACCGGCACAGATCAGGAAATGGACGCTGCCTGAAGAAGATGCGGAAGGCATAGTGATCGGTCAGAGCGTTTCCCGCAACGAATTCGGAATAAAGGAAGGGGTATTCCCCTCCCCGTCGGGAAAATACCTCGCTGTTTACCGCAAGGACGAGAGCGCAGTATCCCAGTTTCCGCTGCTGGACATAACTACCCGCACCGGCAGTCTCGTGTCAATCCGTTATCCAATGAACGGAATGCCTTCCGAAAGGATCAGCCTTCTGGTGTGTGACACGACAGGCAACGTCATCTCAACGATAATTCCTTCTGAATTCAGCGAAGAACGCTATCTTACGTGCGTCAGTTGGAGTCCGGACGAAAAATACATCTTCATACAGGTTCTCGACCGGGAGCAGCATCACATGGTGCTGAACCAATACAGGGCTTCGGACGGCACCTACGTCCGCACCATCCTTAAAGAAGAGAACGACGCCTGGGTGGAGCCGCAGGACCCCCTGCACTTTCTCAGGGGCCGATATGAATTCATCTACCGGACCGACAACCGCGACGGCTACAAGAACCTATATCTCTGTGACACTGTAGGTAACGTGCGAAGGCTTCCCACTGCTTATGCCGACATTCAATACGTCGCCGATGACGGTCGCCACGTGTTCTACACTTCCGCCGAAGTATCCCCTGTCGAGAATCATCTGTTCTGCATTGATGTAGGAAGGAAGCCTGTGGCAAAGACCCGTTTCGGGGAGCCAAGACGGCTCACCTTCGAAGAAGGCTGGCACCGCATCAGCATGAACGCTGCGTGCACCCGTTTTATCGACAGCTGGAGTTCGTTCAACGTCCCCGGCAAAGTTGCGGTCAGTTCCACCGACGGAAAACACTCCGAACTTCTGTTCGAAGCCGGCGATCCCCTATCGGGATATGCTTCCGCAGAAGTTGAAATGGGTGCCGTTCCTTCCGCTGACGGAGCCTTCCCGAACTACTACCGTCTATACAAGCCGCTGGGTTTCGACCCGGCAAAAAAATACCCTGTAATAGTTTATGTATATGGCGGGCCGCATTCCCAGATGGTGCAGGACACGTGGCTGGGCGGAATCAGGATGTGGGAAATGCTGATGGCACAGAAAGGATATGTGGTTTACGTGCAGGACAACCGCGGTACTTCGAACCGTGGTGCAGCATTCGAAAAGGCCATCAACCGGCAGTGCGGGCAGGCCGAGATGGCCGACCAGGTCGCCGGCATCCGGGAGCTGATGAAACAGCCCTGGATAGACAGGGAGCGCATTGGGGTGCATGGCTGGAGTTATGGAGGATTCATGACCATATCTCTTCTTACAAACTATCCCGAAATATATAAGGTGGGAGTCGCGGGCGGCCCGGTCATCGACTGGAAATGGTACGAGGTGATGTACGGAGAGCGATATATGGATACACCCGAAACGAACCCTGATGGTTTTGCCCTGACCTCCCTCATCGGCAAGGCTGCTTCTTTGAAAAGAAAACTTCTCATCTGCCAGGGTGCAATCGACAATACCGTGGTCTGGCAGCACAGCCTCAATTTCGTGCAGGAGTGCATAGAGAACGGCGTACAGCTCGACTACTTCCCCTATCCACGCTCCGAACATAACGTTTTCGGGCGCTGGAGAGTGCATCTCATGGACAAGGTAACCGACTATTTCGATTTATATTTATGAAAGAATACATTGAAAAGAACAAGGAGCGTTTCTTCGAAGAGTTGTTCTCGGTTCTGAGGATTCCTTCGATAAGCGCCAAGGCTTCCCATAAGGATGATATGAGACGCTGCGCCGAGAGACTTGCCGTACTGCTTGTGGAGGCCGGTGCCGACGAGGCGCAGGTGCTCTCTACCGATGGCAATCCCGTGGTCTTTGGAAGCAAGATCATAGACCCCTCCGCACGCACGGTATTGGTTTACGGTCACTATGACGTTCAGCCGCCGGAACCGCTTGAACTCTGGCGCACCGATCCTTTTGAACCCGTTATCGCCCCCGATCCGGCAAGCGGCAGGGATGCCATCTGGGGACGTGGAGCCAATGACGACAAGGGGCAGTTGTTCATGCATATCAAAGCATTCGAGTACCTTCTTGCCGGCGGGAAGCTGAAACACAACGTCAAATTCCTGTTTGAAGGTGAGGAAGAGATTGGTTCGCCGTCACTTCCCGCATGGATGGAAGAGAACAAGGATATGCTAAAAGCCGATATCTGTCTGGTTTCAGACACCACTATGATCTCCGACAAGGTACCATCGATCAACTGCGGAATGCGTGGCCTGAGCTACCTTGAAGTGAAGGTTACCGGACCAAACAAAGACCTGCATTCGGGACACTACGGAGGAGCGGTTGCCAACCCCATCACCACCCTTTGCGAAATGATTGCCTCTCTCCACGATAAGGACGGACGCGTAGCAGTACCCGGTTTTTATGACAAAGTAGTGGAACTCTCTTCCGAAGACAGGGCACAGCTTGCCCGCGCTCCCTTCGACCTTGAAGAATACAAGTCTTTCCTGGGCATCGGAGAAGTTAAAGGAGAGAAAGGTTATACCACAATGGAACGCACCGGAATAAGGCCATGTCTCGATATCTGCGGCATCTGGGGCGGATACACCGGAGAAGGAGCCAAGACTGTGCTCCCCTCCGAAGCCCATGCAAAAATATCCATGCGTCTGGTTCCGAACCAGCGCAGTTCCGAGATAACGAAACTCTTTGCGGAACACTTCAAATCCATAGCTCCACCCTACGTGAAAGTTGAGGTGAAAGAATGCGAAGGGGGTGACGGTTTCCTCATCCCCATCAGTTCAGATGCCTATAAAGCAGCTTCGCGCGCCATGGCGGAAGTATATGGAATTGAACCGGTACCCGCCCGGGGCGGAGGGAGCATCGCAGTTCTCGCCGAAATGCAGAAGATACTGGGTATAGATCCTCTTCTGATGGGCTTCGGGCTCGAACGCGACACCATCCACTCCCCTAATGAAAGCTATCTGCTCA
>CACXHM010000158.1 GCA_902767465.1 uncultured Bacteroidia bacterium | reverse complement strand
CGTTTCCGGCGAAACTGATGCTCCATACTTGGAACTGAAGGCGGAAGGCTGCTATTTCGATGAAATCAGCGGAGAGGTTTCTGCAGAGCCTGTGAGCCTCGTGGCCTTGGTGAAGGCGGATTGTAAAAATGTGAACATCAATCTACTCACCACTGTGACTGCACCTCGCGTGAAGAACCTTATGGGAGACGGGAAGTCCCTTTCCGCAGCCCGGTTCCAGGCACAGGACGAGTTTTTTAACGCTTTCGGCATTCGGAATATTTCCCGAAACTTTGAGGATATGGATATTACAGCCAGTTCTGATGCCGATGCCTTTCTGCTTGCTTTTTCTTGCATGATTCTGAACGGGGCGAATACTCGGGGGATTGTTTCGCTTATTCAGGATATTGCCGATGATTTCGCTCCTGACGGAAAGATTTCTTCGCAACTCGTGTCCGGTCTCAGGTCCGGAGTTGTGGAAGTTTCTCCTTTTCTTGTAATCTGCAATCTTGCAGAATATTATTCCGAGAAAGACTTGAGGATAGACACTGTCCCCGCTTTCTACAGATATATTTCTCCCGAATTCGATGAAGGCTTGATGATATTGGAAGAGGGATGGGCTTCTGATAATGGGATCCGTTGCGATTATGACATAATCAGTGAGGAAGATTTCACGGTAGAGGCGGATGTGAAAGGGTTTTCGGTAGAAAAAACTAATATCCTCGGTGCTGCATGGCAGGTAGTATGCCGTATTCCTGTCAATGACGAAGATACCGAACGGACTGTACTCATCTATTTTAAAGATGCTTCCGGAAATGTTCTTGAAAGCCGCAGCATTGTTCAGGAAGGAACTCCCGGCGGCCCCGGCCCGGATGATCCGGTTCCTGACCAGCCTGATGAACGGGTCTCCGTTCCCGGGTGGTACGAATTGCCTGTAATGAACGTGACTGCAAGCGGAAAGTATAAGGTAGATGCTGAAAACAGCAGCGTTTATTATGCATGGCACATGTGTGCCGGTCCGGAAAAGGGCCCCGGAGGACGGACAGCCCGTAATTATACCGTCTGTTTCAGTGCTGAAAAACATTGTCCGCTGTGGGTGGCTGCTCCACGGCACAACATGTATGTAGGAAGTTCCGGGCGCAATGATTCGTACAGGCCCGATGACCTTATCCCGTCAGAGTTCCAATATCATTCCAAAAGCACTGGCGGCGGATGCAACAAGGGGCATATGCTCGGCTCCGCAGAACGCACATCATCGGTCGCCACCAACAAGCAGGTTTTCTTCTACAGTAACATCGCTCCTCAGCTCTCGTCGGGATTCAATACCGGCGGAGGAGGCTGGAACAATCTGGAAGACTGGGTTGACGGACAAGTGTGCAGTGATACGCTGTATATCGTGATCGGCACATGGTTCGAAACATTTACGGACGGCTATGGCAATACCGTGCAACCCAAAACTATCACCTACGGCGGCCGGGATGACGTGGGGTTTCCGACTATGTTCTATTATCTGCTGCTGCGTACCAAGAAGGGAAACACTGGCAAGTCTCTCAGGGATTGCTCGGCGGATGAGCTGAAGTGCGCCGCTTTCGTAAGGGCGCATACAAATTCCCTCAAGGGCCAGAAGGTGACATCCCGCGACCTCATGAGCATTGCGGATCTTGAGAAGATTACCGGCTTCGATTATTTCCCCAATGTGCCGGCAATCAATAAGAATAGAGTCGTTGCATCGGACTGGGGCTTGTAATACCACTTAATAATTGTCGCTATGTCAGCATATTCCCGATCAAGCCGTTTCTGCTTCCTGCTGCTTGTGCCGATTCTTGCACTTGCCCTATCGTGCTCCAAGGCCGATCAGCCAAAGACTGATGCCATAAGCATTACTTCAGGGAACAACATCAGTTTCCCTGCAGGGGTGAGTTCGCAGACGGTATATTTTAACGCAAGCGGCTCATGGACAGCGACCATATCAGATGACGATGCTTCATCATGGCTGAGCATTTATCCTGATCATGGGAATAATGACGGCAGCATTATCGTTGCCGCAACCGAGAATAAGGATACGAAGGACCGTCGTGCCATTGTACGGATTGCTTGTGGCACCGCTTCCGAATCAATTTCGGTTTTGCAAAAAGGATGCAGCCCAAGTGTTTCGAAAGGCTATGCAGAATTGCCCGTGCCAGACAAAAGCAACAGTGATTATTACTATGGTACTTTATACGCCAACACGGTAATCAGCGGCAAAAAAGTCCGGAACTATTCTTTTTGCTATGACACTCGCCGTCATAACCCCATTTGGGTGGCGTTCCCCATGCATGCCATATATGCCGAAGGGTCCGGAAGGTCGAAGAATGAGCTGGGTAACGACCCGTGGATGCAGTACCCGGGCCTCCCTGTGGAAGAACAATCCATAATTTGGGATATAGGAGGTGACGGATTCATGTACTGGTCGATGACGTCTTCCATACTTTCCGGCGGATCATGGACAAAAGGTCATTTATGCATGTCTTCGAGCCGTGCCGGTGCAGGCAGTGAACTTAACCTTCAGACATTTTATCCTGTGAACATTGCGCCTCAGTCCAATCAATATGCAGGAGCCGGCATTTTTGGATCCCTTTGGGGGGAGACCGAAAATCTTCACTGGCAACGGGGAACCCAGATATGTCAGGATACGCTGTATGTTGTGGCCGGTTGCCATTATGCTGACGACAGCAATATTGAATACGATGCCTGTAACTGGGATTTGCATTCCAGTTATTCCAAACAATGTGTTATGCCTACTCACCAGTATAAATTGTTCCTTCGCACCCGAACAGGAAATAGTGGCAAATCTGTTCAGGAGTGTTCTGTAAATGAACTCAAGGCGATTGGATTCTGGTTTGATTCGGTGCTCCCGGCAGGGGCTTCTGAAAACCTTTCCGATTATGCTGTTTCAATAGCTGAGATTGAAAAGAAAACGGGGATAACATTCTTTCCTGATATTCCTCCCGAGGTAAAACAACAGTACTCTACCTCTTTTTGGGGAATCTAAAAAAATGATTTTTCCTTCTACAGTATTGCACTGTACGGAAAAAATCGCGATATTTGAAGACTTTAATAAGCAATGTAATAACCAACAATTATGAAACTTTCAAAAATATTTGCAGTAGCAGCCTTGGCTGCGTTAACTGCTCTTAATTCCTGTGAGCCGAAAGAGGATAACCTCGGTGCGGCTGACATTTCGATAGATCCTGGTGAGATCACTTTGTCTTCCGAATCGGGAGCATCTCAAACCATAGATCTCAGGGCGACGCGTGACTGGACTGTTGAATATCCCGACTGGCTTAATGTTGAACCCCGCAGCGGCAAGGGATCTTCTTCCAAAAGAAAAATCACTATTACGGCAAAGGCCAATCCGGGTATCGACCGCACGGATAAGGTGAAGTTCACCATTGGTTTCAGTGATGCGGTTCTCATCGTGAACCAGGAGGGCGAAGCCGGTTCTGCCACCGATGCTCTTGTTTACAAGAACGATTTTGACAAGACAGATGTCGCCAAGGTGAATGATTCCTGGCCGTATCTTGACCAGACCGACTGCTGGCAGAATGAATCCGGAAACGGAATCGAAGGTGTCAAGTATGAGTACAAGACCATGTCGGTCCGCAACAGCGGAAAGCTTTCCAATGATACTGCCGGATACTCTCTTTACGCAGGGTCGGGCAAGAACAAACTCTTCTTTGGAAAGCAGGGTCTGTTTGCTATAAAGAATATCGCTACCGGAGGCAAGACTGGTTTTTCATTGTCTTTCGGTGGACAGCGCTACAGCCAGGACGACAAAGACAACACTTTTAACCACGGGGAGTTCAAGGTTTATGTGAGTATCGATGGCCTCAAGGGGGTAGAAGTTCCGTACTCATTCGCAACCGGCACCGACCCCATCGGCAATTGGGATCTTGCCTCGGCATCTTTCGCAGTTCCTGCAGGCACTGAAAACCTTACTGTAGTTTTCAAGATTCCCGAAGTGCTTCCCACCAATGCGTATAGCATCGATGACGTGCAGCTTATCGCCTCTGCGGGCGGGACCGCCCTTGACTTCTCGTCAGCGGTGGATCTTGGACTTGACGCTTCCGAGTTTATTCCGGACAGCGATGAGGTGACAGATCTCGCAACCATCATCAGCCAGCCTTCCGGCACCAGCGTGACTATCCTCAATGCAACTGTAACGGCTGTTAATACCAGGGGATACGTCATTTCTGACGGAACCAACCATATCTACGTTTACAAGGGCAGCGACGCTAAACTCGCCATAGGTGACAAGGTCTCGATCATCGGTACATTCCAGTATTATTGGGGTGAATATGAGATTTCCGGTCCGAGCGAAAAGAAGACCGGAACCGCGACTCCCAAATATCCTGAAACGCCTCTTGACCTTACTCCGGCGGTTCTCACCGAAGCGGTTACCAAGGCTGCAACTACTGAAGAATCAACAGGATTCGAAGGTATCAACGGCGGCAAGTGGTTCCCCATCTATGCCAAGGCTACCGCTACAGTTCACAAGGACGGAAATTATACTCAGTTCCTGGTTGAGGGTTACGATGGCTACATCTCTCTTGTGAGCGCTCCTTCAGCCATGTTCCAGGATGAATCCGGAACCGATTGGGGCGAAGGCAACGAGGTGGAACTCCTCGGTTACTATACAGGATGGGAAAGCAAGAATCATTACCATCAGTTCATTGCCGTGAGCGTCAGCGGAGAGGCTACTTACATCCCGGTTGAAGCGGAAGTTTCCGGTGACGACGTGTTTATCGCCGCAAATGTGGCGCATGACCAGAAAGTGGAGAACGGAAGTCCTCTCACCAGCCCTGTGGTGGTTGGAGACGCTTCCATTTCCTTCCTGGGAGGCGGCAACACAGGAAAATACTATAATGCAGGATCTGCAGTAAGGATTTACAAGGACGGATACGTGGAAATCAGCACTTCGCGCAAAATCGAAAAAATTGAATTCCTGTTTGCTCCTTCCGACAATAATGGCACCTACAGCCCTGTGGAGGCTGATGTGGCCAAACTTTTCGATTCCGGTGAAGCAACTTTGGATCCTACCGGTGCTCCAAAGCTTGTATGGACCGGCGCCGCTTCAAAACTTAAATTCACCTATCCTCTTGACAAAGGCAATTACCGTATTCAGCAGATAGGTATTACCTATGGTGCAGATGTAGAGGCACGCCTTGCAGTGTCTCCGGAGTCAGTGTCTGTAAAGGCTGATGAAACCAGTGCGAAGTTCACGGTACAGTCGAATGTTGCGTGGACGATTGCAAGTGACAACAACGCCTTCACGGTGAATCCCGCATCCGGTGAAGGTACGGCTGAAGTTACTGTAAGCTTCCCGGCAAATGAAAGCCTCGAGAACGAAGTTGTTGCCCATCTTACCGTTTCTGCGAACGGTGTTGACAATGCTGTGGTGACCGTTACCCAGGCAAAGGCCATCGACGAGAGTACAGTCACCGACATCAAGGCGACCTGCTGGGATGTGGCAAACGGCACGGAGGTAGAGCTGTATAATGTGACCGTTTCCGAAGTGGGCTACAAAAACTACATCGTGACCGACGGCAAATACGCTATTTACGTGTGGGCAAACAGTACGTCCCACGGCCGCAAGATCGGTGAGAAACTCAACCTTTCCGGCAAGACTTCATGGTACAACGGTTTGTTGGAACTGGCCAGCCCGAAAGTGGAGAAGGTTGTTTCAGAGGGCAATACCGTTCCCTATCCGGAGCCGGTAGAACTCACTGGGGCTGTACTCAACAGCGATTATGCAAAATCTGCCGACAATTCTCCCTTCTATGCCAAGTTCACGGCTGAGGTGACCTTCAACGGAAACTATGTGCAGTTCACTCCCGAGGGAGCCAACAACTACATTTCGCTGCAGGATCTTCCCAACGCGGTTAAGGAAACGCTCGCCGAAGGAGAGAAGGTCACCGTATATGGTTATTATGGCTCCTGGCATTCCAAGAACAATTTCCATCAGTTCTATTATGTCCGTCATGAGACTGTAGGAGAAGCCAAGCCGACCCTCAAAGTGGACAAATCAGAGGTTTCTGTCGGTGCAGCCGCTACTGAAGCCACGGTCAGCATTACTTCCAATGTGGCATGGCAGGCTTCCGTGAGCGCCGGCGCCGAGCTTGACAAGACTTCCGGCGAGGGCAACGGCTCGGTCAAGGTGAGCTTCGCGGCCAATACGGACACTGAAAATGCCAAAACTTACACCGTAACCCTCACCGGAGAGGGAGTGGACGCCGTTACGGTTACCATTACCCAGGCCAAAGTTGCCGATCCTTCCACAGGCGGTGGCGATAATCAGACCGTCACTGTATCCATGGCGGATATGGTCAAAAAATACGAAGTTACTTCAAATGGAACCGCGGTCGTTTCCCTTAAACTTTCCGATGACATCACCCTTTCTGTAAATGAGAAAGGTAACAATGGAAAGTTTTATAGTGTCACCACCGATACCCCTGATTGGAGGCTTTATCAGTCGGACAGTGCGAAAATTACCCTTTCAACCGCGAACGGCAAGGAACTCGTATCCGTAAAGTTCTCTTATAATGTCAAAAACGGCGGAGTATTGAAAGCTTCTGAAGATAACGTCGCATCCGGGACACTTTTCAAGCTCAGTGGAACAAGCGCATCTTTTGACGTGGCTTCGACTACTGGCGCGACCAATGCCCAGGTGCAGATCACGGCGGTGGAAGTCGTCATCAAATAACGATGTTCCGGCGCTTTTTAAGAATTGAATCATCAATGCCGGCGGCAGTGCTTTTCGCGCTGTCGCTGACATTCGTTTCGTGCGGCGGCAAAGATGAAGGTCCTTCGACCCCGCCTTCCATCAGTGCGGAAAAGGAACTGTTGGAACAAAAGGGTGAAGACATATTCATTTATGTAAAATCCCGGACGGACTGGACCCTTGAACTGAGCTACGATGGAGAAACGGCCGAATGGGCTTCCCTTACCAATTATGAGGGGAGCGGAGATTCCGGTGCCCAGCTCCTGTTTTGCAAGGCAAATCCTTCTAAAACACAAAGGGCTGTAACGCTCACCGTTACCGATAAATTCGGAAAGGCTGCGATAGATATTTTCCAAAAGGGCACCGACTCTGACAATCCGTCCGAAACCCGTATGGGTGTGTCTGCTACTACGGCCGGGTGGCTCGAACTTCCCGCTACCGACGCTGGTGACGGACTGGATTTCTATCACCACCCCATGACGATGGACGGTAAAAGGACCCGCAATTACTCGTACTATTACGACTATTCGTCGAAAGTTGCGGTGTGGGTCGCATATCCGTTGAATTCCGCCCTTATAGGAGGAAGCGGAAAACGCAGCAATGCCTGGTCGGCGGATCCTCTCATGCCGGCATCCGATCAGGCAATCCTGTCTTCCGGGAATTACCATGGTCTGCGTGGAGTGAACAGGGGACACCAGATCCCTTCGGCCGACCGTTACCGGCCGCTTGCCAACAGGGAAACTTTCTACGGCACCAACATGACTCCACAGCTCGGAGATTTCAACTCGGGGGTCTGGGCGAAATTGGAGGATCGTATCAGGGCATGGGCAAGGTCGTGTGATACGCTCTACGTGGTGACAGGGTGCGTAGTAGAACCAAGCATGGGGGTTGCATCCGACAATACGGGTAAGAGAGTGGTTTCGCCCTCAGCTTATTTCAAAGCGGTGCTGCGATATAATCCCAACGGAACTTTCGGACATTCGGGCTACAATGCCTGTGCGGTGTATCTCGAACATTCCGATGAGAATTCCGACCGTGTAGTGAACAGGAGCATGTCGCTTTCTGTGCGCGAACTTGAGCAAGAGACTGGAATTGATTTCTTTGTCAATCTTCCGAAACTGGTGGGCGCTTCTGTCGCAGAAACCATTGAAACGGAAAAACCTTCTGATCTTCCTTATTGGTGGTCAACCAATTAAATTTTAAAAAATGAAAAGACGATTACTCACAGTATTGTTGGTCCTTGTCTGTGTTCCAGGCCTGCTTGTGCAAGGAAAAGTCCGCAGCCATGTGATCGGGTTCTATAACCTCGAGAACCTTTTCGACACGTATCACGACGAGGGCAAGAACGATTATCAGTTCCTTCCGGACGGGCAGAACCAATGGACGGAAGCCAAGTATAACAAGAAACTTCACAATATGGCTTCGGTGATCCGGGCCATGAAAGAGGACAACGGATGCTGGCATGCAGTGCTGGGAGTATCTGAAATCGAGAACCGCCACGTGCTTGAAGATCTTGTGAGCCAACCTGAAATCGCGGAAGCGAACTATCAGATAGTTCATTATGACGGTCCCGACCGTCGTGGCGTTGATGTGGCCCTGTTTTACAGGCCGGAGATTTTCAAATATATAACAAGCGAAAGCATCCCTTTCACTTTTTCTCCATCGCGCATCGACTGGAGCGCATGGACACAGGAAGAAAAGGATAATTTCCGTACCCGTGATGTGCTCATGGTGCGCGGAACTATCGACGGGGAGATGTTTGCTTTTTTCGTTACTCACCTTCCTTCGCGCCTCGGTGGCAAGGGGGCGGACCTGCGTCCGCGCGGAGCGGAGATTATCTATCAGCGTGCAATGCGGCTGCAGAAAGAATTTCCCGGCATCAAGATAGTGGTGATGGGAGATATGAACGACAATCCTACCGATCCAAGCATGACCGAATTCATGCGTGGAAAAGAAAAGATCTTGGAAGTAGGTGATGAAGACTTTTTCTCCCCTTTCCTCAGCATGCTGAAAGCAGGCTATAGCTCCTTGTATTATCGCGGGGAGAACAATATCTACGATATCATCCTTGTAAACAACGCCCTTGCAAATGCTCCCAAGGGGACTTTCCAGATACGTCCGATAGTGAAGAAGAAATATTACGGTCGTGTGTTCAGCAAGCCGTTCATGACAAATCAGAGCGGTCAGTACAAAGGAACTCCTTTCCGCACCTTCAGCAACGGAGCTTTTGTGGGCGGATATTCCGACCATTATCCCACCTATATAGTAGTTTCAAAATAGTATGTTCAAAAAATACATATTCTGCTTTTTCCTGGCTGCACTTTGTATGTCGGCCAGACTTTCCGCCGATGACGGCAGGCCCGGCGCCACGGATGCCCTTCCCCTCGGTTCCGGCTGGTTTGCCGGTGCCGGCACAGGTTTCAATGTCGGAGGTGACGGTTTTAAGTCTAATCCTCAGTTGAAGGCGGCTTTCCCTGCCTTCCAGATATATGGTGGGAAGTGGATAAGCCCGGCTTTCGGGGTACGTCTCGGAATACAGAGCTTTCAGGGTGCAGGTTTCTGGGGCACAGATAATTATTGGGCGACAGCAATTCCTGTCGATTTCATCGTAGATGTTCCCGGGCTCCTCTTCGGAACTCCCAAGGGGAGCTTTTATGGCCTCGATGCCTATGTTTCCGGAGCAAGCTACAGTGGAAATGGCTACACCAGCATCGGTGCCGGTGCCGGACTTGTCAACACCTTCCGTCTGGGAAGCAACTGGGCTGCGGTGGTTGATCTTCGCGCCATGATTACCGGACAGCGTTTTACAGGACTGGACATGCCGGGACTTTTCGCACTCGGCACGGCAACCGTTGGTGTACAGTATAACTTCGATTCCAACAAGAAAACTCCCGTGCAGACCGCATCATCTGCCGATGCAGGCTCCTCTTCATCTTCCGTACTTCCTGTGCCGGAATCCGGTACGGAACAGACTGAAGCGCCTTCTGTATCTTCGCTCTACGACCAGGTGGCAGCGGATATCGCCCGTCAGCACGATTCTTCTGGCGTACCGGGCACTTATACCGGAGGCGTAAAGGGTACCGTCATCAACCGTAATGACCGGCAGCCGGTAGAAAATGCAAAACTGAGCCTGTTCAGCGGTGCATCCCTTGTTGGGGAAGGCATTACTTCCCAGGACGGTACGTTCAGTATAGGTAATCTTCCCGATGGCATGTACACCCTGATGATCGAGTCTCCTGACTATCTTCAGCAGCAGGTGGGCGTAACCGTCAATGACGGATATGTCAAGAACATGTTTAATATTTCACTGTCAGGTGCCCGGAAAACCGAGGAAGTCGAGGATGTCGCTCTGGCGGAATTCGATATGGATGACAGCGGATTCAATGATAATTCTGCTGTCCTGTTCGATTCCAACGACATCTTTACCAATATCGCCGGCTTCGGTTTCTCCTCCGTGCGCTTCAAACAAAGGGGATACAACAGTGAGAGCCAGGAGGTGTACCTGGCGGGTGTCAAGATGAATGACGCCCTGACAGGGTACGGCCCGTACTCTCTTTGGAGCGGACTCAACGAAGCCATGCGCAGCAAGGATACTTCCGTGGGCATGGATGCCGCAGACTATGCCCTTGGTGGATATAATGGTACTACAAACGTGGCAGGAACTGCATCTTCTGTCCGGAAAGGACTTCGCGGGAGCGTACTTACGAACAGCGCTCTTTACAGGCTCCGCCTGATGGGATCGTATGCTACAGGCTTGATGGACAACGGCTGGGCCTTTGCGGTCAACGCTTCGGCCCGTCTTGGCGGCAACGACTGGATCGACGGTGTCTATTACCGTTCTTTCGCTTACTATCTTGCAGCCGACAAGGTATTTGACGATACCCATAAACTGGGTTTCGTTTTCTTTGCCACTCCCGGGCAGAGGGGCGCACAAAACGCATCTACACAGGAAGTTTATGATCTTGTGGGGTCGAATATGTATAATTCCAACTGGGGATACCAGAATGGAAAGGTGCGCAATGCCAGGGTTCGCAAGACTCACGAACCTGTTGCGTTGGTGAAGTATGATTTTACTCCTTCCGAACGTTTCGAGCTTTCCGCAACAGCCCTCTACCGTTTCGGGAAGAATGGCTATACCGCCCTTGACTGGTACGATGCGTATGATCCCCGTCCCGATTATTACCGTAACCTGCCGTCATACTTCTTTATGGCGAACACGGATTACGGCCGTGCCAATTTTACCAAGTATGCGGCTGCAACGGAAAGCTGGTCTCATCCTTCTGATTATCCGAATACAACGCATATCAACTGGGACAGGCTCTATAACGTAAACCGCCAGAATATAGAAACATACGGCGCAAGGTCTAAGTATGTGCAGGAAGAGAGGCATATAGATCAGAATGATTTCAATTTCGCACTCAACTCCAAGTGGCGTCCTCTTGACTGGCTTACGGTAACCGGTGGAGCTAACCTTAAAATCAACAGGACCAGATACTACAAACAGATAGCCGACCTGCTCGGCGGCGAGTATTTCGTCAATATAGACAATTTTGCCGAGAGGGAATTCGGAGCCGAAGCTTACAAACTCCAGAACGATCTCGATTACTATCTGTCTCATTCCAATCAGAGCGAAATCCTTCATGCCGGCGACAGATACGGCTACGATTATTATGCAAATGTCCGCAATTTCGGAGTCTGGGCCAATGCCCGTTTTGCTTATGGCAACCTGTCCGGATATCTGGGCGGCCGGGTCGGTTATTCCCAGTTATGGCGTGAGGGACTTGTGCGCAAGGGTCTGTTCCCCGGCACCGTCGAAGAGATAGCGGATCTTAACGCCCGCTATGGCACATCGATGACGGCGGTAATAGATCCCGTTACCGGGAAAGCCGTTACCTCTTTCGGTAAGTCTGAAACCGTTTCAACGCCTACAGGAGCGGTAAAAGCCAATTTGAATTATATTCTCGGCGGCAACATGAGGGTATATGCAAATGCCGGCTATTTTGTTGATGCTCCGACTTTTAATCAGTCATTTGTTTCGGCGCGTACCCGTAATACGGTTACTCCCGGGCTTGAAAGCATAAAAGCTTTGGCTTCCGACATTAACTGGCAATATTCCGGCAGCGGTTATAATGCCCGCGTCACTGCATACTATTCAAGGATATGGGATCAGAGCAAGGTTATGAGTGCCTACGACGATATCCAGAATGCTTTCTCAAATTATGTCCTTACCGGAATAGGGGAGCGTCACTATGGAGTCGAACTGGGGGTCAAGGTTCCTACTCCTATCCCGAATCTTTCTGCTCAGGGAGCATTGTCTGCCGGACGGGCTGAATATGTGTCCGATCCCAATATGGTGCAGACGATCGACAACAGCGCCGAGCCTGTAAGTTTCGGAGGCAAAACAACCATCCCTGTCAGTTACTGGTCGCAGAGTCCTGTTTACAAAAAGGATGACTACGGCAACATTACCGGAGAAATCGACCATTATCAACGCCACCGCGTGCCGTCCACTCCTCAGTTGGCAGCGTCGCTGGGACTCAACTACAATATCAACTACTGGTTCTTTGAACTGGACGGACAGTATTTTGCAGAGTCGTACCTCGACATGAATCCGCTCTATCGCACCGATTATGCTACCGCAGGTCCGGACAACATCGTAACTCCCAAGGAAATCGAATACATGACCGCTCAGGAGAAGTTCGACCCGGTCTTCCTTGTGAACCTGTCTGTCGGCAAGAGCTGGTACATCCGCTACAAATACCAGTTCGGTTTCTCTCTCAATGCAAGGAACATGCTCAATAACCGGAAAGTCAAGACCGGAGGATACGAGCAGACCCGTATGGTAGATAATACCGTGTCCAAGGAGAATTATTATAAGTTCGACCCCAAATATTTCTATATGGCCGGGTTTAATTATATGCTTAATGTTTATTTCAGATTCTAAGATCATGAAGAAAATCCTTATTGCCGTCGCCGCTCTTGCGGCCTTCGTATCCTGCCAGAGTCTGAAAGAAGAATGGCAGCCTGTGCTCGGTTCAGCCTCTGAACCGGCATCAGAGGAGTTCGTTAATTACGACTCCCGTGTAACACATACCATTGCAGCGTTCAAGGCCTTATACACGACATCCAAGAGTCCTGTCAAAATAGATGAGAATATATGGATAAAAGGCCAGGTGGTATCCTCCGACCGTACCGGCAACGTTTACCGCGAACTTTATATCCAGGACGGAACCGGTGTCCTTGATGTCAAGGTAGGCCGCAGCTCAATGTACTCCGACTATCATCTCGGGCAGTGGATCTATATCAACTGCAAGGGCCTTGTGCTGGGTGAATATGATGGAACCCTTCAGCTGGGGGTGGAAAAGGATTCGAGAGGACCCAATGCCGATTACGAGGTTGCGTATATCGATGCCCAGTTCATAATTGATACCCATATTTTCAAAGGCTCTCCCGACGGGAGGATACTTCCGATCGAGGTGACTCCCGAGCAGATCAAGGCTGCTGTATCAGCAGGCAGGCAGCATCCCCTTTGGGGCCGTTATGTTTATGTGAAAGACCTCACGTATGGATGCAATACCGGGCATTATACCCACGTGAATGAAAAGGTATTCTTTTTCATCTACAAGGATCCCAATGCCAAGGACAAGAAAGCTTCTACAAACCGTTTCTTCTTTTCTGACGGCACCTACAGCGTAAATCGCTGGGCAATCACCAAGAACAGAATGTCGGCATATCTCAAGGAAGGCCGTCTCGACAAGGGTTTTGACTGGAGAGCGGAAGGCGGGCTGCGCGAAGACCGCTATGACGATCCTCTTGGAGATGGCATAGAAGCAAATCTGAAGGCTTATGTTGAAGAGCGTGAGGATATGGGCGAACAGGTGAGCGAAGCCGCCAGGGAAGCCTATCGTAAAGCTGTGCGTGAGGAGATTGTAAGGAATGCCGCAGCGCAGTCCGTAAGTCAGTATTTCCTGCTTCCCAACGGACAGGAACTCGCCATCCGCTCCAGCGGGTACGGCCGCTTTGCCGATAAGTATGTTCCTGCGGAAATCCTCGGACGCAGGGATTATGACAATCCATCCGTGCAGTACAGGCGCAATCCTGCCTGCGTGCTTGGTCTTATAAACCTCTACACTTCTTCTTCCGGAGATACTCCTCAGATTACATTTATCGAGGACCCGTGCGAAGAACTCCCTTCAGAGATTGAATACATTCCTTCGGAATATGTGAATGACGATTTCTCCGTCAAAGAAGGCGCTGTTTCCAAAAAGGTGAAAAGGGTGCTTTCCTATGACCGTTTCGACGAACAGGGAACAGACCATGGACGGGTTGAATGACATTTTAGGATTCTGTTATACTTTTCAGTAGAGAATAATGCAAGTAATAATAAAGTCTGCAATTTCCTTCGCAGCGATTCTTATGATATCTTCGTGTTGCAATAATCCCTTCTTAAGCGAATGGGACACTCCCTATGGAATCCCTCCGTTCGACAAGATCAAGGTTTCTCATTACATCCCTGCCATCAAGGAGGGAATCAAGGAGCAGCAGGCCGAGATTGATGCCATTACATCCAACCCGGAAACTCCCACTTTCGAGAATACGATAGCTCCTCTGGAACTGTCCGGCCGCATCCTTGCAAGGGTGTCCGGAGTTCTGTATAATGTGTCAGAGACCGATCGCAGCGACGCCCTGGATGCCGTTGTTGAGGAGTCCATCCCCCTGCTCAGCGAGCATGAGGCGAACATCTCTTTCAACAAGGCCCTTTACGAACGCATTGCAGCCATATACAATGCTGATCAGAGCGGCCTTTCACGCGAGCAGCAGATGGTGCTTAAAAAGCACTTTGAAAGCTTTGAGCGCGAAGGGATAGGCCTGCCCGAAGAGCAGCAGGGGAGGCTTCGCGAGATCAATTCGGAGATTGCTGCCAAGACCCAGAAGATAGGAAACAATATCCTTGCAGAAAGCAATGCCTTTAAGGACAAATTCGGATTCAGTGTCAGCGCCTATCCTGAAATGATGACCAGCACTTCCGATCGTGAACTTCGCAAGGCATATTATGAGGCATATACCAGCCGCGGACATCATGGGAACGAGAATGACAATGCATTGCTGGTGCTGGATGTGCTGCGCCTCCGTCAGGAAAAGGCCAGGATACTCGGATTCCCCAATTCTGCCGCCTACACTCTCGACAACAAGATGGCTAAGACTCCGGCAACCGTGGACTCTTTCCTTCGTGATATCATGAAGGCCGCTACCGCAAAGGCCAGGGAGGAGGTTGCAGATATGCAGAAAGTCCTCGATGCTGATGCCGCTGCAGGGCTGGTGCCTGCCGGATCGAAAATAGAACCCTGGGACTGGTGGTATTATGCCGAGAAGGTCCGCAAGGCTAAATACGACCTCGATGACGAGGAGGTGAAACCCTACTTCCAGTTGGATTCCGTGCGCAAAGGAATCTTCCTTGCTGCAAAAGAACTTTACGGAGTGAACATGGAAAGACTGGAAGGCGTCCCCGCCTATAATGCCGACTGCGTGCAGACATACAAGGTGACTGCCGATGACGGATCCCTTATCGGCATCTTCACCACCGACTATCTGCCCCGGGACAGCAAGCGCGGGGGAGCGTGGATGAACAATATCCGCGACCAGTACGTGAATGAGAACGGAGAGGATGTGCGCCCCATTATTGTGAATGTGGGAAATCTTGCGGAAAACATGAACGTTGACCAGGTTCAGACCGTGTTCCACGAATTCGGGCACGCACTGCACGGCCTTCTCACAAAGTGCCGCTATCCTTCAGTGAGCGGTACCAGCGTTACGCGTGATTTTGTGGAGATGTTCAGTCAGTTCAACGAGAACTGGGCTTTCCAGCCTTCGCTGCTTTCCCGCTATGCCCACAATGCCGAGGGTGAAACAATACCTGCCGAGTTGGTTGACAAGATCAACAATTCCCTCAAGTTCAATCAGGGATTCATGACTACCGAACTCTGCGCGGCATCTCTTCTGGACCTCAAGTGGCACGAACTTGCGCAGATTCCGGAAGGACTTGATACCAGGGAAAAGGCTACGAAGTTTATCGATGATTTTGAAGCTGAACTTGCGGCTTCAATCGGGCTTAATCCTGAAATCACCTACCGCTATCGCACTACATACTTCAATCATATTTTCTCCAGCGGATACAATACCGGCTATTATGGCTATCTGTGGAGCGAGGTTCTCGACAAGGACGCCTTCAGCATTTTTGAGGCATCGCCCGACGGGCCGTTCGATCTCAAACTTGCGAAGAAGTTCAAGCAAACCTTCCTGGAACGTGGCGGCAGCGAAGAGCCAATGACTCTTTATGTTGAATTCGCAGGACGCGAACCTGATTCGCATGCATTCCTGGCAGGGCGCGGTCTATTGTAGCCGGCCGGCCGCTTGTCCGGTTTTGAATGTTGCGTGGCTTTACATCAATTACGGTTGTCTGGGCTTGGTTTTTGCGTAACCGTGTTGTGTAAATAGTTGATTATTAATTAGTAATGTAAAACGTGTCGCTTTAGAATGGCGACACGTTTCTTTTATATATCTGATAACCAGTCAGATACAAAACACGCTTTTTTCGGGTGCAGCCTGCCGGAATTGTCATTGACAATACAGCCATTTTGACTATCTTTGTGAAACATTTGATTATTAACCTTTTTATATGAAGAATATCGTTTTAGTACGCCATGGCGAGAGCCAGTGGAACAAAGAGAACCGTTTTACCGGTTGGACAAATGTTGATTTAAGTGAGAAAGGCCTTCAGGAAGCACTCGATGCAGGCAAGGCTTTAAAGGAAGCAGGATTCAAATTCGATATAGCCTATACTTCCTATCTGAAGCGGGCGGTCAAGACCTTGAATAACGTGCTTGACGCAATGGACCTCGACTGGATTCCCGTCCAGAAGACCTGGCGCCTCAATGAAAAGCATTACGGTATGCTGCAGGGCTTGAACAAAGCCGAAACTGCTGCAAAATACGGCGATGAGCAGGTACTTATCTGGCGCCGCAGCTACGATGTGGAACCTCTCCCTCTGCCCGAATCCGATCCCAACTCTGCAACGCAGGATCCCCGCTATGCGGCGGTTCCGGACCAGTATATTCCCCGCACCGAGGCCCTCAAGCAGTGCATCGAGCGTGTGATGCCTTTCTGGGAGTGCGAAATCTTCCCTATGCTCAAGAAGGTCGACAACATCGTCGTGGTTGCTCATGGCAACAGTCTCCGCGGTGTGGTAAAGCATCTCAAAGGTATTTCCGATGCCGATATCGTCAAGTTGAATATTCCCACGGCTACCCCGTATGTATTCGAGTTCGACGACAATCTGAATCTTGTCCGAGATTATTATCTTGCAGATCCCGAGGAACTTGCTGCAAAGCAGGCTGCAGTAGCCAATCAGGGAAAGGCAAAATAAACTAAGAGCCATGAAAAGAATTCTCATATTCGCAGCCTTTGCACTGATTGCCGCTTCTATTATTTCCTGTGGCAAAGATGACAAAAAGAAGGGCGGGGAACCTGCAGAAGAAAGCGACCTGGAACTTCGGAAAGACTGGACCGCAGAAATCGTTACTGTCGGCACCGATGAATCCGGCGATTATGTGCAGCTCGAAGTGAGTGCGCCCGGATCCACAAATCTCGGTATCACTATCCTCACTGATGCGGATTACAAAGAACTTTACAGTTCTTCCCCTGCCAAAGTTGCAGAGGCTTTCGCATCGGCTATAAAGAAAGATTTGGCGGAAGCTGACATCATGGATATTACATGGAGGGCCAATGAAGATATCTATCTCGATTATAATGTGGCCGGTCCGGGCTACTGCTGGATAATCGATTTCGACGCGGAAGGCAATCTCACCGGAAAATACGGCAGGGTTGCGGTTGATGTGCCGGAACTAAAAGAAGAAAAGGTCCCCGGTGAACTTGCTGGAGAAGTGGCTCTGCAGAGCAACTGGAAAGTTACAAGCGTTGGAGAACCTTATTCGTATCAGTCGTACGATCTGGTCGACATAGAGGTGGAAGCTCCCGGCGCAACCTACATCTGGTGCGATTCCTATACCGATGACGAACTTGCCGGGTATTATCCTGGCGGAATAAGTGAAATGCTT
>CACXHM010000157.1 GCA_902767465.1 uncultured Bacteroidia bacterium | reverse complement strand
CCCCTCCAGCGGACAGAAGCGGTGCCATATGAGGAACTCATGAGTCCCTGGCGGCAGGCACGGCGCACGATATCACAGATTTCGGTGCGGATGGCGCGCTCGTCGGAAGGATGCTCCACGTTCATAAAATGCTGGAAGCTGTTGTGTACGGCCTGGGTGTGATGCTGAATCTGTTATGGAGTAAGGTAGCGGGGGGCCCCCAGGGTGTCTGCATTCAGGATGGTACGGGCGCAGAGTTCGAGGGTCTCAAAGCGCTGGTAGGCATCCGCAATGTCCTCTCCCATCAGCACTACGCCGTGATTCTCCATGATGACTGCTTTGTAGTCGGGATTCTTCTTGAATTCGCCGGCTATCTTTTCTCCCAGCAGTTCGCTTCCCGGAAGGGCGTAGGGGGCGAATCCAACCGGCCCGCAAACTCCAAGGGCCTGGGGGATGATGGAGGTGTTGGGGATCTGGTGGGTGATGCTGAAGGTTACAAGTCCCGGAGGATGGGCGTGGATTACACTGTGAAGCTCGGGATGAATCTTGTACAGGGCTTTGTGGAATGGATATTCCGAAGAAGGTTTGTGCGGCCCTACAATGGTGCCGTCGGCCTTAACGCACATTATGTCGGCAGGGGTAAGCGACCCCTTGTCGATGCCTGCGGGGGTGATCCAGATGTCGCCGTTATCGTCGAGGATCGAAAGATTTCCACCGGAAGTGGTGGTCATTCCGCTGCGGTAGATCATTCCTATGATCAGGGTGATCTGCTCGGCGGGATGCATCAGTTTAACGTCTAGTTGTTTCATTATCTACTAACTTTTATAGAAAAAACCGCTGCAAAATCCGTTCCCCTTAGACTTTATCCTGACTGACATTGACAGCGTCCTCTTTAGGATAGTTATCAGGGAGTAGATTTGTGTTTTTATATTGATCTATGAGTCTATCCCAATATTCTTTGTTTTCCAGATACTCAGACTTAAAGACGTACACGGGCACAGTCTTGATTGTTCCCGGTTCTATGATCGTGACGCCATTGCTGCCAATGATTGTCTTATCAGCGGTCTTATATGAGTATGTGCCGATAAGAATAAACAGGTCTACTATGCGTTTTCGATCATATAGAACAGCTTTACGTGTAGACAGCATCCATGTTGCCTGCAGGCTGCTGACCAGGGCATTGTGCCTGTCGAGAGTCTGGAATATGGAGCCGCTTAATCTCTTTTGGGAGCCGCAGTCTTCTGTGTACCATGTTTGTTGTGGAATGCCTTGGGCGTGTGCACTGGCCGAGAAAAATGTCAATATGACAGTGATAATTATTCTTGTTCTCATTATTTTTTTTGTAAAGGTAGCTTTTTATCACCAAATAATAGGGGCTCAAGTCCAAAAAACTGTGTTTACCGGCATTCAATGGCTCTGCTTGGAATGATCGGATTTTATGGCGAGGATTATTCCCGGCTAACCCGTTCTACGGCAGACCTTCCAGGGTTTCGGCCTTTTTCAAGGAAGGTCGGCAGGATTTGTTGTCTTTTGAATGTCCTTTTGTCAACTTTTTCGACTTTGTTGGTTTTTGGCGTGGAGCGCAATATTCTTATTTACAGTAACTTATCAAAAACAAGTCGCTGAATTCAACGGATTCGTTTTCGATAAAACACTGATACTCTAAGTCTTATATTCCACGCCTCACCATCGCTTCCTGACTTGTAAGATATACCAGGCTCTCAGGCAACAACCGGCCGGTCTGCGTTGCCGCTTTTGAAGTAGGGGCCGGTGTTGGTGCATTGGCCGCCGCGACAGCAGGCGGTAGTTTGGCTGCCGGGATCGGCGTAGCTGCAACAGGAGGTGCTGCAACATCGTCGGTAAACAGCATAATATCGCAGACGACGGACAACTTTTCACAAGGAGAGATTGACTGGGGCGTGGTAGGCGGTGCAGCAGGAGGCTGGGCCGGAGGCTTTTCCGCGGGACTTATAATGACAGGAGACTGGAATGAAGCGTGGAAAAAGGCCTATGAGGGTGCTCTGACCGGCGGGATTGTCGGTGCTGGTCTTCCCTTACAGCCGTAGCGCCATGCCGGCTTTGAGCCAGAGGCCGGGCTGGGGGATGTTTCCGTGGTCGAAGTATTTGGCATTCAATAAGTTCTCGGCCTGAAGATAAATGTTCCACCGGGGCTGCTGCCATGAAATCCTGGCATCTACGAGGCTGTATGGTTTATAGGAAACGGATTTGTTCGACGGGTACTCTACATAATTCCCTATCCTGTCCATCCAGCGGTATGACAGGTCAAGACATAGGTTCTTGAATAGTTTCATGTCGGCTTGGAGCACGAACTTGTTCCGCAGATATTCAAGGGCGTAGTATGACTGAATGCCGTTTTTGCTGCCTTTTTCCTGATGGATGTGAGCATAGCTTGCGGAGATGTTCCTGAGTAAAAACCCCGGCCTGCCCAAAAGGATCGAAGGATTGAGACGCAGGGAGACTTCTTCCCCCAGCGACTTGATGCGGGCATGGTTGACCGACTGCCATGGAGCGTCTTCGACAGAGGCGTCACGTATCCAGTCGATGAGGTCGCGCCCGTCGAGGGCATAGACGCTCCCCACTAGCCTTATGCCGCGGGAAAGATATTTGAAACCTCCCTCCAGTGACTGCATCTTTTCGGCTTTCAGATTTTTATCTGCCTTGTATCCTCCAACCGAGTAGTAGAGTTCGGTGAAGGAAGGCATACGGAGGGAACTGTTGTACGAAGCATACAACTTGAGCTTTCTGGACAGAGTGAAACTCGCATCGGCGCCAGGGTAGATCCTGAAGCCCTCGTCGTTGCCGGTATTGCGCGAAATGCTTGCCCCTCCGGAGAAACTGAACCACGAAAGGCTGATGTTATGCTCGAGGAACAGGCTCATATCTGTCCGGTTAAGACCTGCCTTGTACCATGCATCTTTGCCGCGCACTTTTCGCTCTTTTTCGAGTGGTTCCCCAAGGTTGGTGCTGATGATGCCTTCGTTTCTGACCTCCGCCCCGAAGGCAGTTTTGCCCAGAGCGGATTTGAACCATCCATCTATGTTGAACCCGAGGACATTGGTCCTGTGGAAGTTGAAGGGGTAGATGTCCGGTCTGGATCGGAACAGTTCGAAGCGGTCTTCGCCGTGGTTCCAATATATCCTCGGCTTGAGATGCAGCGAACCTGAACTCTCTCCCTGCAAGGCGAGGAAGACTTTTGCGGTATGCTCGAACTGGTCGTCGAATTTTGGAGAATAGAAGGTGCCGGAACCAAAGTCTTTGAGCGAAATGCCGGAGTGCCAGTCCAGTTTAAAGCCATTTATTGAAGCATCGCCCTTGTAGAAGACCTTTGCCGTTTTGAAATCCATGTTGAGCCCTCCGGCGGCGTTGCGGGTGTAGCCGTCGCAGCGGGAATAGGCTGCCGAAAGTGAACTGCCGACCTTCTTCCCTCTCGAGAAAATGGTCAGAGCACCGGAGGCGAGACCGTTGGATCCGCCTTCAATCCTGGATTCCAGACCACTTCGTGACGTTTTTTTTGTTACTATGTTGATGGCGCCAAGCAGTGATGATGTTCCGTATGTCCTGGCAGCCGGGCCTTCGAGTATCTCGATGCGTTCTATCTGGGATATGGGTACGGGAAAATCTGCCGAGTTGTGTCCTGTCTGGGGGTCCGAAATGCTGATCCCGTCCAGCAGGACGGCTATCTGCTCGCAGGTGCCTCCGCGGAGGCTGATGTCGGTCTGGATGCCTTCCGGACCGCGCTGCCGCACGTCCACACCTACGGCCGACTTGAGCAGGTCGTTTACCGTGGTTGCCGGGATTGAAGAAATGGCAAGGCTGTCCATGACGCTAACCATCCTTGCACTTTGCCCAAGGAAAGAAGGGAGGCGGCTTGCGGTGACCACCACGCCTTCGAGTTTTTCAAAGTTGTCGGCACCTGTCGTCTGTGCCATGCATGGCAGTCCTGAAAGCAGGAACAGTGCCAGTGAAGGTAGTATAGGTTTCATTGGACGGCAAAAGTACGGAATAATATCCATACTTTAAAATATAAAGCACCTCTCAGATGAATCCAGGAGGTGCTTTATATTGATATGCAGAACCTTAGTTCAGCTGATCGGCATGGGAAAGAAGATACTTCTCCGCTTCCTCGCTCCAGAGGCCGTTATGAGCTTTGCATATGCGGTCGAGTTCGTCGAACACGGGGGTGCCTATCTTGCCGAAATCTGCAATGGCGATAAGAGGCATTGTGATTTGCGTATATACCATCTTTTTGCCTCCGGGGATGTTCGGCAGGTTGAGGGTGGTATCTACGACGGTGTTCAGGCCTCCGATGTGCGTGATGAGGCCGGCGGGATCCATACCTTTGCCCATAAGGTCTATGGCTTCGCGCATATCGTCGGAGTTTCCGCCGCTGGTGCCGACTATGTGATGAGCCTCGTAATGTACATTATAGAAATTGAACTTTGCGCTGAAGTCCGGGCTCTTGGGGCCTGAGAAGAAGTCCAGGCAGCCGTCGAAGCCGAGGATGGCGTCCGCCTGCTCCACGACAGCGGGTACGGGTGCCATAACCACTACGTCGTCATAACCGGTGCCGCCGGAAATATCGAGCAGGGTTGCAACGGGATCGCCGCTTCCGGTGTTCACATAGTGGAGATCGATTCCACGCGCTGCGAACATCTCCTTGGTGTAGAGGGTCTCGGCACGTTCCAGACGACTCTGGTCGATGTCTGTGACAACGAAAAGCGAGGGAACGGGCCCTTCACGATGCAGTACATAGTTGATCATGGCAAGTCCCATGGGGCCTACACCTGCAAGCAGCGCCATCTTCCCTCCTTCCTTGATCTCCATCTTGTGTTCATAAGAACCGGGGACAGTATGATAGTGTGCGTGGAGAGCACCTATCACGCAGCTGATAGGCTCGCTGAGGGATGCGGGATAGAAAGCTTCACCGTAATAGGGGAAGAGGCATTTCTGCTCCATCACTTCGTTGGGGATGATTACATAGGTGGCATCTCCGCCGCAGTACTTGTAAGAGTAGCCGGGGGCGGAAAGTATGCCTACGGGACCGCCGGGATAATTGATTGCCGGCTGTATCGAAAACTTGTCCCCTGCCTTGAACTCCTTCTGCCACTTTTTGCCGACTTCCACGATTATGCCCGCGAACTCGTGGCCGATAATGGTGGGGTTTTCCGCCACGTCAGCCGGGACGCGTTTGTGGTCGGCACCCTGATGTGCAGATTTGTAGGAAGACATGCAGATGTCGTCGCTCACCACCTTGGCGAGGATTTCATCATCTTTGATTGCGGGAAGCTCGAATTCTTCGAGCCTCAGGTCGTCTTTTCCATAAAGACGTACAGCTTTTGTTTTCATATATTATACCGTTATCATTTATTTCGGAGCCTGCGACAAGCGGGCTTCTGCCCGCCGGCCGAAGGCCGTAAAGTCCCCCTGAAAGGGGTTGCAGGGGGTTAAGAGGCATGATGCTTGCCGTCAGGCAAGCATTACCTGTCCGCCAGTGACGGGGATGGCCTGTCCGGTCTCGCCGGTCTGCTCGATGGCATAGAGGATAGCCCTCGTGACATCGAGAGGGTTGCATCCTTTGTGCATGGGAACCTTGGAAAGATAGTATTCCTTCACGTCATCAACCGTCTTTGCCCCAGGCACCTTGCCGGCATTGAGGTACTGCACGTAGAGCCCCTTTACCGGGTCGCTCCACAGCGGTCCGTCCAGGAAATTGCCCGGGCAGATGCTGTTGACCTTTATGCGATAGGGGGCGAGTTCCAGGGCGAAGGACTGTGTGAGTCCGATGCCGCCGAACTTGCTTCCTGCGTAAGCGAAGTTTGCTTTGCTGCCCACCAGGCCGCTCTTGCTGTTTACCTGAATGATGTCGGCAAAATAGTCAGGATCCACAGCGGTCTGCAGTTTCATTACGTGTTGGGCGACCTTTGCGCAGTAGAAATAGGCACTGTAGTTGATCTTGGTTACGAACTCCATGTTTTCAGGAGTCATTGCCTCAAGGTCACCTGCGCGCACTACTCCGGCATTGCTGACGAAAGCATCGAGTGCACCGAAATTCGTAATTGTGACAGCCATGAGATTATTCAGGCTGTCCATGTCGGCAACATTGGTCTTGACGAAAATGGCTCGGTTGTTTTTTGCAATTTCGTTAAAACTCGCTGCAGTGGCTTCGCCTGTGACATCGTTAAGGTCGGCCACCACTATGTTGGCGCCTTCCTTCATGAGTTCGCGGGCGATTCCTTCACCGAAACCCTGTGCGGCTCCGGTGACTATGATGGTTTTGCCTTCCACGCGCCCGGCACCTGCACCTGCCGCCACCTTGCGGCGGTAGTTCTCAACTTCCCAGGTATCTATGAAATTG
>CACXHM010000156.1 GCA_902767465.1 uncultured Bacteroidia bacterium | reverse complement strand
CCGATGGGCGGATTCGAACCGTCGACCCCGAGATTACAAATCACGTGCTCTGGCCAGCTGAGCTACATCGGCAGTATTTCAAGCCTTTGCAAAAAAGGACTGCAAATATAGGGATTATTTGCGATTCTGCAAAAAATTTTGAATCTTTTTCTTAATCGACTCTTCGTCCAATCCGCATATTGCAAGTTCTTCGCTGCGGGCGGCATGTCTCACGAATTCATCCGGAATGCCAATGCCTTCGATCGACGGTGCCTCGGCCCTGCCCGCAAAGAACTCTGCCACCGCACCAAACAGCCCTCCCTTGAGGGATCCGTCTTCCAAAGTGAGGATATGGTGGTAACGGCCGCCTATCATTTCCAGCATTTTTGTGTCAAGCGGTTTTACGAAACGGAAGTTATAGACTCCGACTTTCCCTTCGAAGGCGGCGGCCGCTTTCATTGCCGTTGCGCTTATAGGGCCGGTGCATACGAGTGCGACGTCGCTGCCATCCATCAGTTGCTCCGCCTTGCCCGCAGGCAGCAGTTCATAGGGGGCCTCCTTCCAGTTGCTGCCTTCTCCGCACCCGCGCGGATACCTTATTATAAATGGACCGTGCTCCGTGTTCAGAGCGGTGTACATCAGTTGCTTGAGTTCCGTTTCGTTCCTGGGAGACGCGATGATGGTGCCCGGGACGGTGCGGAGCGCCGAGATGTCGAAAGCTCCGTGGTGAGTGGCTCCGTCTTCTCCCACAAGGCCGGCCCGGTCGAAGCAAAGCACAACAGGAAGCCGTTGCAGGGCCACGTCGTGAATGATCTGGTCGTAGGCCCTTTGCGCGAATGAAGAATAAATGTTGCAGAACGGCCGCAAGCCTCCTGCGGCAAGTCCGGCTGAAAACGTAACCGCATGCTCTTCTTCTATCCCCACATCGAAAAACCTGTCCGGGAACTGCCTTGCAAAGGCCGACATTCCGCATCCCGAGGCCATTGCCGGAGTGATGCCCACCACACGGGCGTCCTTCTCCGCAAGTTCGCACAGAACCTGCCCGAACACGTCCTGGTAGCGGCTGATGCCGTTTTCGGACTTCAGTCTTTCTCCTGTTTCCGGATCGAACCTGCCTGGGGCGTGCCATGTGTAAGGGTCGGCTTCGGAGGCTGTATAACCCTTTCCTTTGATTGTGTGACAGTGAAGCACCCGGGGACCGGGAATATCCTTGATACGTCTCAGGGCATCCACCACCGTGGCGATGTCGTTGCCGTCAACAGGACCGAAATACCTGAAACCCAGAGATTCAAAGAGGTCTCCTCCCGTTTTCTTTACCAACCACGATTTGAGACTCTTCCACCAACGCTGTATGGCCTGGCGCAGGCCGCGCTCTCCCAAGGCTTCCCACACACGCGTCTTGAAGGCGTTGTAGTGTCTGGAAGTGGTTACCTTCATCAGATAGTTGTGCAGGCCTCCGATGTTATGATCGATGGATATGTCGTTGTCGTTCAGAATGATGAGCAGGTCGGCCTTCGCCGCTCCCGCATTGTTCATGCCTTCGAAGGCAAGGCCTCCAGTGAGCGCTCCGTCGCCTATCAGCGCAACCACTTTTTCTTTCCTTCCACGGATCCTTGCCGCTTCGGCAAGGCCCAGTGCTGCGGAGATGGAGGTAGAAGAATGTCCGGTGCCGAAATTGTCGTAAGGGCTTTCATCCATGCGGGGGAAACCGCTGATGCCGCCACCCTTGCGCAGGGTCCGGAAGGCCTCGCGCCGGCCGGTGAGAATCTTGTGTGCATAAGCCTGATGGCCGACGTCGAAAACTATCTTGTCATCCGGAGCGTCAAACACGTAATGGTATCCCACTATCAGCTCCACCGCTCCCAGGCTCGATCCTATGTGCCCGGGATTCGTAGCGCATACCTCTACGATATACTGCCGGATCTCCGCACAAAGTTCTTTAAGGTCCTTGATGTCAAGCCCCTTCAGGTCTTTCGGCGAGTTGATTCTGTCCAATATTTCGTACATGCTGCCTGCAAATATAATAATAAAAGTCCGGGCAGGAATCTGACAGTTTTTCTGCCCGTGTGGGTGTTTTCAGTCTGTCCGGGCAGATTTTTGGTCGTTTTTCTGCCCGAAGTCGATGCCGATCCGATGCAGAAGGCAGGAAATAGCGAGCGCCACGATGCATACTGTTACGAACATCAGTTCTACGCTCACCGGACCCGACCCTGCGGCGGCTTTCCCCAGGATCACTCCTGCAATCATCTTGAAGAGCATCAGGCCCAGATTCTGTATCCAGTAGATGAGAGAGTAAGCCGTGCCAAGCACTTTGTCGGGAACGATCCTGGGGACGCTCGGCCACATTGCAGCAGGCACCAGGGAGTACCCGAACCCGAGGAAAACCATTGCCGTGTATCCCCAAAACGGCACGCCCTGCGGCGCAAAAGCCAGCAGAAGGTGTGCTATCAGAGCAAGAACTGCCCCGACCAGCATCCATCTTGTGCCATGACCGAGCTTGTCGACGAGTATTCCGAAGAGCGGGGCGAACACTACCGTGGCGAACGGGAGCATGCTCACCATCCAGCTGGCGGCTTCGGCCGGGATGTCGAAGCGCGGAACGAGTATGGCTCCTGCGAATTTCTTGAAGGCAATGATGCTGCTGTAGAAGAATACGCAAAGGAGCGAAATCAGAATGAAGCGTTTGTTGGACAGGACTTTGAAGATGTCGCTGAAACGGAATGTCCCCTCATCTGCCGATGCTGTGTCATTGTCTTTTGCGGCTTTTCCCGATCTGGCAGGAAATCTTCCGGCATCCAGCGCCACGAACACCGCCCACAAGATGCATCCCAAAAGCAGCAGCCCGAGTCCGAGAGCCGCCGGACGCGCGGTTTCCGACAGCGAATAAACGAAGTCATTCCCGGCCGCCAGCACATCTTTTCCGGCCGCCAGCATGTCGCTCCCGGCTTGACCGGGGACTGCCTTTTCCGGAACCAGCCGGGGCGCCATCACCAGGGCGAAAGCCGTTCCGAGCCTTGCGATTGCAAGCTGCAGGCCCATCGCAAATGCCATTGGACCGTCTTTGAACCAGCGCGCGATGCTGCGGGTAACAGCAACTCCGGCAATCTCACTTCCAAGTCCGAAGAGCATGCATCCCACGTATGCTATGCTAAGAGACTGCTTCGGTGGCAGGCCGGCGGTAATTGCCCAAAGCACCAGCGCAGCGCCTGCGGTCATCAAACCCACAAACAGGGATCCAGTAATGCGGACACCCCATTTGTCGAGAAGCATGCCGCATAATATCAGCCCTCCGAAAACGCAGAGTACCGAATAGCCGCTTGTATAGAGGCCATACCCGGCAGAGTCCCATCCAAGTTGAAGTTGCGAGGGGTTGCTGAAGAGATACGATATGCTCGAAAACATATCGTCGAAAAAGTATGATCCGAACATCGGCACCACCAGACAGGCTAAAGCCAGCCAGCAAGTCCATTTGCCGATACCCTTTTTATTGACCGTCATTGTTGAATTGGTTTTTTGTTCCCGATTTGCCCGTTTTCTCGGAACAAACGCTTAATTATTCAGCATTTGTTCCGAAAAAGCCATGTATTTCGGGACAAACTAGTCTTTTATGTTGGGCAGTTCAAGTCCGAGACCGCGTTTTTTATCGACCACCTTGAGAACCAGTCCGAGCAGAAGGGCGGCCACGCCAAGGCAGGCAAGCATCACCAGCGGTGCGGTATAGTTGAACTCGGTGGGATTCGTGACCCCCGGGTTGGTCTTGTCCAAAACCTTGCCGATGAGAAGAGGGAATAACCATAGGCCGATGTTCTGAATCCAGAATATCAAGGCGTAGGCAGATCCTATCACCTTGGCATTCACAAGCTTAGGCACCGAAGGCCACAACGCTGCAGGTACTAGTGAAAAACTTGCTCCAAGTATGAGGATGGTTGTGTATGCGACAATTGCTCCGCCTGCCGCGTTGCCTTTGAATGCGGGAAGCACGAAAGCGAAAGTGAGGTGGCAGGCAATCAGAAGCACAGATCCGAGCACCAGCATTGAGGCCCCTTTGCCGTTGTGGTCGAGGTAGTTGCCGAGAATGGGAGTGATCAGAACTGCAAGCAGCGGGAATACGGCAAAAATGGATTCCGCCGACTGACGCATGTAACCCATATAGCAGTAAACCAGCAGGGCGGCCACCGAAAGTACGAGAAGACCGATCTTCAAGTTTTTCTTTTTCTGGAAATTGCTGGCAAATCCGCTTGCAGCCACCACCAGCATCGTCACATATTGAACGACAGTCACGCTTGAACTGTTCCAGAAGGAGGTCGCATCGGGCGGCGTGAGCGTCAGGTTGCACTGAAGCATGTTGACAGCATATTTCTGGAATGGGAATATGGCCGAGTAGTAGAGCACGCACAGCAGGGCCACGATCCAGAATCCGCCGTCGGAAAGAATCTTGCCGATGTCTTTAACCTTGAAAGGATCATCTTTCTCTTCGGCTTCTCCGGTCTGGGAATCCAGTTTGCGGTCCATGAAGAAATATACGATAGTCATGATGAGCGCAATGCACAGCAGCACTACGCCGAACGCCACGGAGCGGGACACGTCCACATTTCCGCCCAGCTTTGCAAAGAACGGCGAAAAAATCATGCATGTGGCCACTCCAAGGCGGGCAAGGGCCATTTCGGAGCCCATTGCGAGGGCCATCTCACGGCCTTTAAACCATTTTACTATACCGCGGCTTACGGTTATTCCTGCCATCTCGCACCCACAACCGAAGATCATAAATCCGGATGCGGCCAGTTTTGCCGATGCCGGCATTCCGCGGTAGAAAGGCGAAACTCCGAGTTCGTCGAAAAGCGGAATATAGTTGAGGTTATTGTTGAACCAGGTCTCAAGACCGCTTCCTATGAAGGATGTACTGACTGCGTACCATTTTATGCATGCACCTACGAGCATTACAGCTGCGGAAAGCACTGCCGTAAAACGGACTCCCATCTTGTCGAGGATAATTCCGGCAAAAATGAGGAAGAATACAAACACATTCAGGAAGACTTCCGATCCCTGCATGGTTCCGAAAGCAGTGGAATCCCATCCTCTCGTTTCCTGCATAAGGTCTTTGATAGGGGAGAGGATGTCCATGAAGATATACGAGCAGAACATTGCGAGCGCCAGAAGCAGCAGAGCCGTCCATCTCATTGCTGCTGAATCGCGCAGGGTTTTCTTTATAGTATCTGACATTTTACTGATTTCTAAATTATGTATAATCAATCAATTATGTGTTTTTTCTCTGGTGCATTTTCACCAGAGACTTTTGCATAATATTCTGATATTCAGGTGGTTAAGCAACGGTGAAGAAACGTTTCGTCAGCCGAAGAAGCGCTTCGTCGGTCTGAATACTAGAACGGCAGGTCGTCGCTGGGATCAGATTCCAGATTTGAAGGCGCGACAGGCTGTGCCGGGGTGGTTTCCTGGATTGGAGGAGCCGGCTGGCCGTACTGTGGCTGCTGGTATGAGGGCTGCTGTGCGGGAGCACCGTACTGCTGAGCTCCGCCATACTGGCTACCGCCTCCGGACTGCTGACCGGAACCGGCTTGCCGCGGCTGGTATCCGCCATCTTCATCGGGTCTGCGTCCAAGCAGCTGGAGATTGTCCACAACTACCTCGGTAGTATATTTCTTATTGCCGGTCGCATCGTTGTAGGAGCGGGTGCGAAGTTTTCCTTCAATATATACCTGTGTGCCTTTATGAATAAATTTTTCTGCTACGTCTGCGGAATTGCGCCAGGCCACGATATTGTGCCATTCAGTGTTTTCGCGGGTTTCTCCGTTACGGTCGCGGTACCTCTCCGAGGTTGCGAGGGTGAAGGTGGCGACTTTGGCTCCTGGGCCGTTCGCCGAATTTCCATCAAGGTAACGTACTTCGGGGTCTCTGCCAACGTTACCGATCAACATTACTTTATTAAGACTCATAATACAATTATTTAGGGAGTGCAATATAGGAATTTTCCGGTAAAAATCGCATTCAACATCTTCAAAAACAAAAACGAAAATTTGTATATTTATGCCACAAAACATTCGGAAGCATGAAACGAATCACCTTTTTTGCAGCAGAGTGTCTGGCAGTGGCGTTACTATTTTTATCGTGCCAAACCGGCAACCGGACTTTCCCGACAGGCTGCCTGGATAATATTATCTTAAAAGATTCCTCCGATCTGGAGCTCCGGATAGAAGACAACCTGAAGCGTCTGCAGAGCGAACGCTATCAGCCGGACCGTGCCATTGCCGACGATCCCAGATGGCCGGGAGATTACGTAGGCCGGACCATTCTGGGCCTTGTGTTGGATTCGCGTGCTCTCCACTTGCAAGCCCGGTATCTTCCGGAAATCCTTCATCGCCTTCCGGACATAATGGAAAAAGGATATGTAGGTGCTGACTTTTCTCCTGCAATAAACGAACAGCAGCTGTCGGGCCACGGCTGGCTTCTGCGCGGCCT
>CACXHM010000155.1 GCA_902767465.1 uncultured Bacteroidia bacterium | reverse complement strand
TCCCTCGGGAAAACCCCTATCATTTGGGCTGATATGCTCCTGAAGTATCCCGAAGCTGCATCGAAACTGCCCCGGGACCTCGTTGTACTGGACTGGAACTACGGCTGGGCGCCGGATCATTTTGGGAATATTGACGCCATTCGGGACCTCGGATTCGAAATATGGGGCGCGCCCGCTCTCAGGAGTTCTCCCGACAATATCTTTCTGACCCAGTGGAAAAAGCATTTCGACAATCTTGCAGTCTATCCCTCTTTTGCAGCTGAACACGGATATGCAGGCCTTATCGAAACATCATGGTCTACTTCCGGCACCTATGGAGTTATCTGGGATGACGGGCGGGATGTGTATGCCCTGCAGCCGATTCGTGAAGTTTATCCGCTTTCTGCTTTTGATCCGCTCCAGAGGGCTTTCGGGAAGGTGGTGAACGATCCCTGCTCCCCCTTTGACATGGATACCTTCCTCAAAGGATATGCTGAGGATCATTTCGGTATAGGCCCCGGACCTTCCCAGGATACCTTTGTCGCCTACTTCCATATGGAGCAGGGGACGGTTACCCGCAACAACTTCAGGCAGAATATAATAGAAAAGGCATTGGAAGAATGCTCCGGGATGCGCGAAGTCTTTTCGTCCCTTAAGGTCAGGAAAAACAAAAAGGATTTCGCCCACCTGGTGCTGATGCTCGACATCCGTGCAAACTACCTGTCCTTCATGCTGGAACGCAGCCGTGACGATGGGGCGTCCCTCGAAGGGGTAAAGAAGGTGGTGAAGGATGGAAAGAGCCTTCGCAGACGTTTCCGCCGCCTTAACAGGCGCTATCTGAAAGACCCTGACGCACCTCTCGGGAAGTATTCCTATCTGCAGGCCGCTTCCGATCTTTTGGATATTTTGAAAAACAACAGAGTTGATATATGAAAAGTATGAAAAGTATGAAAAGGATGAGCCCCGGCTTATTGCTGTTTGCCGTGAGCCTTTGTCTGCCGCTGTCCTGTTCCGAGGACGGACAGGCGATGGGAAAGACCATAGATGAAGTCGAGATTATCCCCAGAGATGATACGCCCGGCGAAAACGCCATCTCCTATGAGCAGGCCGTTGACATTGCGGAGATTACTCCTCTAATGGAACAGAAAGCGAAGGACTTCGTGGATGCCACTCAGAACGAGGATCGCAGCCTGTTCAACTGCGTATATGTTTATTCCTCCGCCACCAGCGAGTATGAAAACGCCCCGAAGAAATTGGCGGCAAGAATCTATCTCCTCGGTTACAATGGCATTTATCTGTCAGCGGGTAGTTCCCGACTCAAGAATGCGTCTTCGTGGCTGAAGGATTTCATTGCTACCGCAAGCGGACTTGGCATGAAGGTGTATGCCACTCATTATGAGGACAATATGATCTATATCTCTGAGACTTCCGCGCAGGAGTACCTGAACCAGGTCATTACCTACAACAGGATGGTGGCTTTTGACCAGCGCTTTGCCGGGGTTTCCGCAGACCTTGAGCCGCACACTATCAAATCCGACCTTGGAAACGGTCTGGTTTGGAATACGGCGAACAGCATGGGTGTAGGAAAGGCGAACGACCAGTTGCTGGAGATCACCATCGACCGGCTGGAATATGCCAGGAAGATCCTCAAAATGTCCGGACTCAAGCTCCAGCAGGCTTTATGGTGCCATAACCAGAAGTACTTCAATGAAGGGAAACTCAGCTATGGCAGTATTCCCCAGTTTACCGATGTCTGCGACTGGGTGTCTCTTATGGCCTACAGCAATTCCGCTTCCTCCATTTGGAATATCTGCAGTTTCAATTTCGAGGCTGCCGACAGGGACAGGAGCGTGAATATCTGCGTAAAGACAGCCACCAACGACGAGCCTTCCACCACCATCCTCCCCAACGGATGGGATGCGATGCTCTCCACTATGAAGGAACTTCGGGAGAAAGGTTCCGCATACAAGGCCTTCGGCGGCCTGGATATGTTCAAATACGCCTCACTGGAGGATATGTGGGAATGGACTAATGACAAGAACTGACAGCCATGCGACACTTTATGATTGAATCATTACTGCTGCCTCTGGCGCTGGTTCTTTTCCCCACGGGACTTCTTGCCCAGGATCTTACCGTGAAAGGCAAGGTTGGCGAGCGTATTGGCACCGACGCACTGCCGCTTCCCGGCGTAAGCGTGCTTGTAAAGGGTGAAGCCAGGGGCACCACTACGGATTTTGAAGGCAACTATGAGATAAAGGTCCGTCCCGATGCCGTGCTGGAATTCAGCATGCTGGGTTATAAGACAGTCGCAACTGCCGTTTCAGGGCGCAATGTCATCGATATTACGATGGAAACGGAGTCCACCATGCTTGAACAGTTGGTTGTAGTGGGCTACGGTGTACAGAAGAAAAGCGACCTTGCCACATCTATCTCCTCAATCAATACCGATGATATGAAGATGTTCCCGGCCGCCAATGCCGCTGAAATGCTCCGCGGTCGCGCTCCGGGCGTCACCGTCACCAGTGCATCCGGCCGTCCTGGATCCGTCCCGTCCATTACCATCCGCGGATCGCGATCAATCTCCGCCAGCAACTCTCCTCTATATATCATAGACGGAAGCGTTTCTTCTGATACGGAGTTTGCTATGATGAATGCGGATGATATTGAGTCGGTTGAGATACTGAAAGATGCCGCATCGCAAGCCATCTACGGTGCCCGCGCGAGCGACGGCGTCATCCTCGTGACCACCAAGCGGGGAAAGGAGGGCAGGAGCGAAATCACCTACAACGGTTATGCCGGCATCCAGACACTGCACCGAAACTTCGACATCTACAATGCCGACGAGTACATTGCGCTGCGCAGGGAGGCGGTTGCGAATGATGCAGGCGTGATTGACGCCACGACCATTCCGCTTTCCTCCGTACTTCAAGATGAGATCATGCAGGATGTTTACATGTCCGGGAATTTCGTCGACTGGGAGGACCTGATGTTCAAGAAGGCGGCTCCATACCAGAGCCACGAACTCAGCCTTCGCGGAGGCAATGACAAACTACGTACGATGGCCAGTGTCGGTTATTACAACCAGCAGGGTATCATGCGCCTGAATTCGGACTACAGCCGCCTGAGCGCCAGGGTCAATATTGATTACGAAGCCCGCAAGTGGTTGTCCTTCGGCATGAACACGGCCTTCGGATTTGTTTCGAGGACCATCGAAAACGGTGCATATTATCAGTTCTTGACTCGCTCTCCGCTATCGGACATTTATGATGACAACGGGGACTATACTCCGTACATCAACAGCAACAAGGACACCAATCCCATCTACAGCGCACTTCATGACGATCAGCGTGAAAAGTCCAACAATTATCGCATAAACGCTTTTGCCGACATCAGACCCTTCCGTGGATTCTCCTACAGGATGAGCGTGTCCTATTACAACAACACCCGTGAAAACGGGCATTCGAGGGACTCCAAATATCCCAACGGGGGCGGATCTACGGCATCCGTGACCAATTACAACACTACCAGCATGCAGCTGGAGAACATTTTTCGCTACGATGTTCCCTTCGCTTCTTCCGACCACAGGCTCAACCTGACTGCGGTGCAGTCGGTGGACAGGAACCTGTACAAGACACTCGGCTACACCGTGGGTAAGCTTCCCGTGGATAAGACCTATAACTATATCGCAAACGGAGAGATAACCGGCAAGGTCCGCCAGTATACTGCGCACAACCTCGTGTCGTTGATGGTGAGGGCCCAGTACAATTTGAAGGAGAAATATCTTGCCAACGTCGCTTTCCGGCGTGACGGTTCATCGCGTTTCGGAGTGAACAACAAGTGGGGTAGCTTCCCTTCTCTGGCCCTTGCCTGGCGCGTCGCACAGGAACCGTGGATGCAGGACGTGAAGTGGGTGAACAGCCTGAAGCTTCGTACGAGCTACGGCATAGTCGGCAACCAGAACGGTATAGAGAACTATACGACCCTGGGACTTGCCCGCTCCATGCCGGGAGAGTGGGGCGACGCTTACTACCTGGGTTATCTCCCAGGGACGGAACTCTCAAACTCCGACCTTAAATGGGAGCAGTCGGCCACGGCCAATGCCGGAATGGATTTCAGCCTTTTCGGGAATCATCTCACCGGCACTGTGGAGTACTATAATACACGTACGACCAACTTGCTCGTGACTAGGGCCTTAAATGCTTCATTAGGCTATACATCAATGCTGGACAACCTAGGGGAAACCCGTACGAACGGAATAGACGTCAACTTGACCGCAGACATCGTCCGTTCCGAGGCGCTTAACTGGAGCGCTACACTCAATTTCAGCAAGTTCGGAAGCAGGATTGTGAAGATAGACGACTCCCGCGATGAAAACGGCAAATACATGAGCCAGCCCGGGAATAACTGGATAATCGGCGCTCCCATCAATATCTACTACGACTATGAGGCTGACGGCATCTATCAGTACGATGATTTCAACGTCTATTCCGATGGTTCCGGAAGTCTTTACTATGAGCTCAAGCCCGGCAGCTCGGAACGTGACGACAACGTATACCCGGGATCCGTGAAGGTCAAGGACCGCAACAAAGACGGCAAGATTACCGTGGACGACAAAAAAGTATTTGGAAGGGATCCCGACTTTACGGTATCGCTTACCAACAGCATTTCTTGGAAAGGTTTTGATTTCAATATGGACTGGTACGCCAGAATAGGAGGCTATGTGCTGAACCCTCTCCTTTACGACGGTGAATACGGTGGAGACCTCCGCGGGCGTTCGAACGGTATGAAGGTGGATTACTGGACTCCGTATAATCCTGTAAATACCCATCCAAGACCTACTTACGGCTCTGAGATTCCTTATAACAAGAGCCTGGCCTACCAGGACGCTTCGTATCTGAGGCTTCGTTCCGTGCAAATAGGCTACACATTTCCTTCCCGGTTGGTTTCCAGGCTGGGGCTGCAGAAACTGAGGGTGTATGCGACCGCGACCAATCTGCTGACATTTACGAAGGTTCTGTCGTACAGCCCCGAGGTGATGGGAAGTTCCTATCCGGAAGCCCATCAGACGGTGATAGGAATAAATATAACGCTTTAAGGAGGAGAGAATATGAAAAAGGTATACGTTTTTACGGCATTCGCGCTGATTCTTTCATCCGCACTATCGTGCAAGGATGAGCTCTTCCTCGAATCCGAGACTTCGGTTACCATCAACTATCTGAATACCAGCAAGGAAGGTCTTGAGAGGGCGGTGGCCGGGCTGTATGTTTACGAACGCGACAATATCGTCGACAACTCCGATGAGAAGGGCATAGTATTCCTTCCGATGGTGATGGATTTCAATACTGACATCTTCCTCTTCAACGCCGGCAACTGGGCTGCGCTCGGGCGTCTGGAAACCCTCGCTCCCGATTCCGGGGTGCTTGAAGATTACTGGAAGTTCTGGTATGCCATAATAGGCCGCGCCAACGAGATTATCGCTTCGGCGAAAAACCTTGGTCTCGACGACAAGGATGTGGCAAGCTGCTATGCGCAGGCATGCATCTTCCGCGCCCGCGCTTATTATGCACTCTGGACCCGATTCGAGCATATCTATCTCAACACCGAACCTACTACGTCATCCAATCTGGAGAGAGAATACTCTCCGGCTTCGAAAGCCGAGGTGTTCAAACTGATGAAGGATGACCTGGACGATGCCATAAAGTATCTTTCCTATGAACTTCCGGTGCTGAACAACAAAACCATGTACGGCCGTTATACTAAAGCTGTTGCCAGACATGTGCGTGCGCAGGTGGCCATGTGGGAAGAAGACTGGGATGAGGCCATCGAACAGTGCGAAGCTGTCTTTACTGAAGGGAAGGCCTATAACAGGCTTGAGGCTCGCCCGGAGTACGTATTTGCAGGCGAGGATCTACGTTCGCCGGAGGTGCTCTATTCCTATCAGTTCTCCAAGAAACCTGGCGGCGGGGGAGTCACCCAGGGCACAAGCCTCAAAGGACATCCCATTTCGGTGTATGTCACGTCCCGCTATTCCAGTGAATCCGGTTGCGTGGCTGCTCCAGAGCAGGGGGGATTCGGGTATGGTAGGAACCTTCCCAACATGCATCTTCTGAACATGTACGGGCCGAAGGATACGAGAAAAGACAAGTTCTTCATCAACACCTTTGTGTACAACGACCCGGCAGGAGCAAAATATGGTCAGAAAATCACTCCGGTAAAGAGTGCCACCTATATCACAAATCTGCACCCCATGAGCGTCAAGCATGCGGATTTCTGGACTAACGCAGACGATCCGGAACGCAAGACAAGTTTCCGTGACCTCATCGTGTACCGGCTTGCAGAGACTTATCTCATCTGTGCAGAGGCATATCTGCACAAGGGTGACAACGATAATGCCGTGAAGTATTTCAACGCCACCTACCGCAGGGCAGGAAATCCACCTTTCTCCGGGACTCTTACTCTCGAGGACCTGCTCGATGAATGCGCGAGGGAACTCAATTTCGAGGGCGTTCGCTGGCCTCAGCTCAAGAGGCTCGGGCTGCTCGGAACGTACTGCCGCCAATGGTCCGGAGAGACCATGGGCGAGAATCCTTACCTCGACAAGGACTATATCCATGCCCGCAACAATTTCGTGATCGGGAAACATGAGACCTGGCCCATTCCTTCCAACCAGATACTCCTGATGGGAGGAACGGACAAGTATCCACAGAATGAAGGCTGGCTTTAAAGAATTACTGATATGAAAAAGATAGCTTTATATGTGTGGTCCGTGCTCGCTGTACTGAACTGCTCTCCGGAAAACAAGACCGAAAGCAGTTGGCTGCGACTCGACAAATCCGATGCGGTGCTCTCAGACGGCGAGGCCGGAGTCACCAGGATAATGGTGGAGACCAATGTGAAGAATCTGACGGTTTCCGTTTCGGGGGAAGCAACTTCATGGCTGACTGCAAGCGTTACTCCCAGGTGCCTGGAACTTTTATACGGCCGCAACGAAAGCGGTGCGGAACGAAGCGGCATTGCCGTTGTACATGCCGGGGATCTCTCCGAGGCATTTTCCATTACCCAGCCCGTGTGGGTTGAACCGGAAGAACCGGAGGACCCCGCCGGACCTGATGGTCCCGATGTTCCGGATGATCCTTCGGGCGAGATTGCCCCGGATCCGGAAGGCCCCGGGAATTATCAGCTCTACGATATCTATTACGATACCAAAGGCAAAGCCAAGGGTATAGTTTACTGGATTTCTGACGATGGAAAGACGGCAAAGGTGGTTAGCCTCGACCGCACCAGCATTGCCTGGGCGAACGACAAGACCATACTGGTCGGTGCTTCGAGCAGTACGGACGGCGCTGCCAATACCGCGCTCCTGAAAAATGCGCCGGAAGGGCTGGAAATCCCGGCTCTCGGGTTCTGTGCGGCTCATGGAGAAAACTGGTACTGGCCGTCCAAGAAGGAGATGGAAGACGTCTTTGCCGCATACAACGGAACGACTTTCTCCGCCGCCACGAATGATGTCCCCGCGAACATCACCGATGCTGAAAAGGCGGCGCGCGCTGCTTTCGATAAACTCCTCACCGACAACGGAGGGACTATCATGAACGAAGCAGCCGATACCGACAGGGGAGATAACTACTGGACAAGTACCGAGTATACCGAGGCGTTCGCCAATTCGGTGCGTTTCGGAAAGCCATATAGTTCCGTGGCCGCCGACCAGCAGGGCAAGACTACAGCCCGTCCGGTACGCTGTATAAGGGAGATTCAACTCTCCGGAGGTGCAGATGACCCCGAACCGCCCGTCGAGGCTGCTTTCAAGCCTTATTCAGAAGGTGGAACCGTCAAGGGAATCGTTTATCTCAAGGCAAAGGATGGAAGCGATTCTGTGGCAATCAGCATCGCCCGTGCCGAGGATGTGGCCTGGTGCACCGACGGGGCGTCCTACAATGCTACCGACAAGAACGACGGGGCGTCGAACACTGCGAAAATCAAAGCATCCGCTGCTCCCGGTACCGTTCCGGCGCTTAGTTTATGCGAATCCCTTGGCGATGGCTGGTACTGGCCTTCCATCAATGAGTTAAGGAAAATATTCGATGTGTATAACGGCGTGCCCTTCGCCGACAAGACCGGTCTGTTCCCGAATGCTATCACCGATGAAGAAAAGGCATCCCGTGCCGCATTCGACCATTCTCTGACGGTCCTGGGTGGAAAAGCCATGAATACAGGCGGCGCTTCGGAACAGGGCGACCGATACTGGTCATCGACGGAATATGAATACAACGCCGCATTATACGGATCGTTCTTCATCTTCGGACGGGCCTACATGGCCGCTCCGGCTGACACTCCCGGAAAGGCCAACAGTTCGGGCAGATATGTCCGGTGTATAAAGAATATCTTCAACAATAAATAAAAAAAGTATGAAACTTATTTATGTCTCTCCCGATTGCTTGGTTGTTCCTATGGGACTGAACCAGGTTCTGTGTACAAGCGCAGGTTCGGAAATCAACGACCTTGTGCAGGATGATTCTCTCAACGGACTTTTTTCATAATGGAGGATAGTGTTATGAAAAAGACAATCATGATCCTTGCGGCAGCCGCCGCCATGTTTGCAGCCGTTTCATGCGATAAGGCAGCTTCCATAAAAGAACCCGCCGTTACCGGTGATACCCCCGCAAGTTTTATCGCCGGCGCACCTGTTACGAAAGTGAATGTCAACGGACTTAAGATGAACTGGCAGCCCGGTGACATCGTTTCCGTGTGCAGCCGCGAAAAGGGGCTTGCTACCAATACCGGACGTGAGTTCTCCACCGACATTACATCCGCAAGCGCCAGTGCTACCTTCAAGGGTGAAATACCCGATACCGTAACGCATGTGTTTGCCGCATATCCTTATTCTACCATTGATCATTGGAATAAAGGTGCAGGAGCTGCCCAGGTTTACATAGGTCTCAATACTGCCCAGACGGCTGTCCTGAACGGATGCGATCCCAAATCAATGATAATGTGTGCGGCGGGACTAAGGGATGGAGACCTTCAGTTCAGCGTGGTAAGCAGTTTCATCAAGTTTACCGTCGATTCTGAATCGCCCAAAATAACCAAGGTGACAGTAAAGGAGGCCGCCCGTCCCTGGATACATCTGCATGTTGACAAGGCTGGATTCCCTCTGGGAGCTGATGTA
>CACXHM010000154.1 GCA_902767465.1 uncultured Bacteroidia bacterium | reverse complement strand
GACTTACCAATCACGAAATCGCAGAAGTGATGGGTATTTCCGACGCAGCGGTTCACAAGCATATCGACAGGGCTGTGCGCAAACTGAGCCTCGCCCTGGGGTTAAATCCCGAAGAACGGAATCGTTAAATAAGAGAGTTCATGCAAATGGATAGCAAAAGCAAACAGGAACGGCTTGCCGTCAAATACTTTGAAGGAAGCGCCTCTCCCGAAGAGCGCCGCGCCCTTGCCGGCATGCTCGAAAAGGATTCCCGCAGCCGCGAGGAACTCTTCCGCGAAGAGCAGCGCTGGCAGGATACCCGCACGGTCGGAGCCGACGAAAAGCGTTCTCTCTCCAAACTCATCTGCCGGCTGGATTCCGACGAAAAACAGCGCAACCGGGCCCGCAGGGAGCTGAGGACGCTGAGGATCCTTTCCGCCGCAGCCGCGCTCGCCCTGGTAGTGCTGTGCTCCGTCCAGATAGCTGCACGCCTGCGCAGCAATACCCCGGAACTGGTTACCGTCTGCACCAAGGCAGGCCAGGGAGGAGAAGTAACGCTGCCGGACGGCACGAAAGTAATCCTGCGCGCAAACACCACCCTTAGCTACCCGGCATCCTACAGCGCACAGTCGCGCAGCGCCAGCCTTGTGGGCGACGCATATTTCGACGTAAAGCCAGACCCGGATCACCCGTTCCAGCTCGGCCTGGGCAAATGTAGCATCAGCGTACTTGGAACGCAGTTTGACGTGAGCGCACCCGGAAACGGATCCCGGGTAAAGGCCACCCTTCTGCGCGGGGCGATCAACTTTTCCACACCCTCGCAGAGCATCAGCATCTCGCCCGGTGAATCCGTCAGTTTCAATTCGGCAAAAGGCAGTATCACCACCTCGACCGTGGATACGGAATCCTACCTTGCCCTGATGGACGGATGCGTAGAATATTACGATGTCACCATAGCGGAACTGACCAAGTATCTCGAACGCCTTTATGGAATTCCCATCTACATCGATGACAAATTAGCATCAAATACAACCGGATACTCTCTTCGCCTCTGCAACAGGGAATCCTTTGAAGAAGTTATTTCCGCCCTCAGGGTCATGCTTCCGATGGGAATACGTTACGAGGGCGAAAAAGTATGGTTAACAGCTAAATGATTATTATATGAAACACCTAAGACTGATGGTTGTCTGCCTGTTGGCAGTTTTATGCATTCCTGCTTTCGCTCAGGAAGAATCGGAAAAGCCAAAGTACAACGACATGAACTCCCGCAGGAGAGCGCTGTTCGAACTTCTTGAACTCAAGCCGGGAAGCATAGTAATGCTCGGCGACAATATGGTGGACGGCTGCGAGTGGAACGAGATTTTCGACAATCCGAACGTCGTAAACAGGGGCATCCACGGCGACAGGGTGGCCTGGATGTCGGACCGCATCGAATGCATCACCAAGTATAAGCCTGCTAAGATTTTCCTGATGATAGGGGTACAGGACCTTCTGCATAAAACAAAGAGCAAAGACTGCGTTCTGATGATAGCAAAACTGGTCCAGACCATGCATGCGCAGTCTCCTTACACAAAGATTTACATCCAGAGCATGCTTCCGATGAACCTGAACGTTCCCGCGCAGGAAGCACGGAAAGAATCAACCATCAATCTCCGCATAGAGAACTGTAATAAATGGCTCAAAAACTGGTGCGCCGGACAGGACTACACTTTCATCGATGTAGCAGCAGCGATGAGCGATTCGGAAGGGATGCTCGACGCACGTTATACCTCCGACGGCCTGAACCTGAACGGAGTGGGATATATGGTCTGGAAATCGGTTCTTGAACCGTTTATCGCCGAATAGCGAGTCCCAGCGAAATACGATTACGGTCAAGGTCCACGTCCAGCACGCGGACCTTGATTTGTTGATGCAATTTCAGCACCTTGGCAGGATCGGTTCCGCGGGGACCAAGCTGTGAGACGTGAAGAAGACCATTTTCGTGCAGACCAATGTCCACGAAAGCTCCGAAATTGGTGATATTCGTAACTATTCCTGGCAATTCCATTCCGGTCTTGAGATCTTCGATTTCGTGAATATCATCGCTGAAGGAAAAGTCTGACGCCTGTTCACGGGGATCCAGACCGGGTTTAACCAGCTCTTTCAAAATATCGGTTACGGTCGGCAGCCCGACTTTTCCATCCACATAGTCGGAGGCCTGAATCCTGGAACAAAGTTCGGCATTACCTACAAGTTCGCGGACACTGACCCCGAGGTCAGCCGCCATCCTGTCGACAACAAAGTAAGATTCTGGATGCACGGCGCTGTCATCGAGTGGATTATCCGTCCCCTTTACTCTCAGGAATCCTGCACACTGCTCATAGGCCTTCGCCCCCAGCCGGGGCACCTTAAGCAGTTCGGAACGCGACCTGAAGGCTCCGTTTTCAGAGCGCCAGGCAACAATATTTGCAGCCAGCTGGGGTCCTATCCCGGACACATACCGCAGCAGATAAGGGCTTGCCGTGTTCAGGTTCACACCTACCGCATTCACGCACGATTCCACAGTATTGTCGAGTTTCTCTTTAAGCAGGGTCTGATCTACATCGTGCTGATATTGACCTATTCCGAGATTCTTCGGATCAATCTTTACAAGTTCTGCAAGGGGGTCCATCAGGCGCCTTCCTATCGACACTGCCCCCCTTACGGTAACATCTTCATCGGGAAATTCCTCGCGACCGACTTCCGATGCAGAATATATGGATGCGCCGTCCTCGCTCACCGTCCACACCTTGCACCCGTCCGGCAGGGCAATCTTCCTGAAGAATTCTCCCGTTTCCCGGCTGGCTGTTCCATTTCCTATGGCAACGGCTTCGATTCGGTATTTTTCAAGCATCTCCTGCACAGCAACCAGAGCCTTTACCTTTTCATTCTGAGGAGGATGCGGGAAAATTATGGTATGATATAGAAGTTTCCCCTGCTCGTCCAAGCACGCTATCTTGCAACCGTTCCGGAAACCGGGATCCACCGCCATGGTTCGTTTCTGCCCCACGGGAGCTCCCAAAAGAAGCTGCCGCAAGTTGTCTCCAAACACGCGGATGCTTTCAATATCAGCTTTTTCCTTTGCTTCCTTGATCACTTCCGAACTGATGGAAGGCTCCAGGAGACGCTTGAAACTATCGTCAACAGCGTCCCGGATCTGCTCCCCGAGCTCTCCGGACGGATAGCCCTGGACCTGGCAGAAATCATAATATATCTTTTTGCCACATTTCTCCGGATCGGCATCTATGCTTACGGAAAGAAATCCTTCTCCTTCGGCTCTCAGCACAGCCAGCAGATTGTGAGAAGGAATCTTATCCAAAGGATAACTCCAGTTAAAATAGCTGCGGTATTTGTCGGCCTCGGCGCACTCCCCCTTTCTGGTCTGTCTGGACACGAGGCGGCGGCTGCGGAAAATCTGGCGCAGGTTCTCACGTATCAGTGCTGTTTCGCTGAGGCGTTCGGCAATGATGTCCCGCGCGCCTGCAAGAGCGGCATCTGCATCTTCAACCTTCCCTGGTTTTACATACCGGGACGCCTCGGCACGGGGGTTCCTGGCCTTAAGCGTCCACATTGCATTTGCCAGAGGCTCCAGCCCCAGTTCCTTTGCGGCAGTAGCCCGGGTGCGACGCTTTGGCCGGAAAGGAAGATACAGGTCCTCAAGTTCCGAAGACACCACGCAGTTTTCTATCTTGCTGCGCAGTTCATCCGTCAGTGCTCCCGCATCGGAGATGGTTT
>CACXHM010000153.1 GCA_902767465.1 uncultured Bacteroidia bacterium | reverse complement strand
CAGCAGGAATGGGCCGATGCCTATTTCAATTCGGTAATCCATCCTATGGAGAAGCAGGGAGTGGATTTCTGGTGGCTCGACTGGCAGCAGTTCCGGAACAGCCGGTATACCGAAAATCTGAGCAACACTTTCTGGCTCAATTACACATTTTGGAACGACATCGCCCGGCGCAGTGCAGATTCAGGGAAGGATGCCCCCAGGCCCATGATCTATCACCGCTGGGGCGGAATCGGAAGTCACCGCTATCAGGTCGGATTCTCCGGAGACACTTTCGCCACATGGAAGGTTCTGGGATATCTCCCTTTTTTCACTGCAACCGCATCCAACGTAGGTTACGCATGGTGGGGACATGACATCGGAGGGCACATGCAGCCAAAAGGCGTTCACGAAACCGATCCTGAACTTTATACGCGCTGGCTGCAGGAGGGTGTTTTCACTCCAATCTTCAAGACCCACTCCACAAAGGACTTCAGCATGGAAAAACGGTTCTGGGTATTTCCTGACCATTTCGACGCCATGCGCGAAGCTATACGCCTCCGCTACGACCTCTCTCCCTACATCTATACAGCCGCACGAGAGTCCTACGACAACGGAACAGGTCTCTGCCGGCCGCTGTACTATGCGTGGCCCGAAAACGAAAACTCATACACACGCACGGAGGAATTCATGTTTGGAAATGATATCCTTGCCACTGTGGTTTGTCAGCCTGTGGACAAAACCACGGGGCTTGCCGGACGCAGCATGTGGTTCCCCGAAGGCAGCGACTGGTTCGAAATGAGTACCGGCCATCTTTATAAAGGAGGCACCGAAGCCGAACTTGAATTCACCATCGAAGAAAATCCCTGGTTCGTCCGTGCCGGAGCCATCATCCCTCTTGCCGGAAAGAAGATCCGCTCACTTCAGGAAGACTGTAACGAAATCCGTCTTCTCGTGGCGCCGGGAGCATCCGAAGGTAAAGCCACCCTCTATGAAGACGACGGTAAGACCCAGGCATACGCATCCGACTATGCAACCACGGCAATACGCCAGCAGAGCACCGCAGACGGCATACGTATCAGCATCGATTCAAGGAAAGGTTCCTACAAAGGAATGAACCCGACAAGAAGGATCAGCATAGAACTGCCCGGAGTCAGCGCCCCCACGGAGGTTTACGTAAACGGGGAAGCTGTCCCTTACGACCGTTTTGCCGGGATGCAGCCTGAGGATTCCGCCGTCTGGGGATACACAGGAGAGGGTCTCACCGCCACCGTTTATCTGCCGGAACTTCCTGCTTCAACAGGCATTACTGTGGAATGTAAGTGCAGCCCGGTCTTCGTAAACGGAGAGAAGGGGAAAATGCGGCGGCTCCGCACCCTGATGCCGGAAGTCAAGAGTGAATTCGCCATTAATATCGACAAGAACATGCAACTCACTCCGCTTTTGCTCCGCTTCCTCGGTACTCCCAGTTTTATTCAGGAAGACCCCGCAAACGCAGCCGAATACCTTAACGCCCTCAACACCGACGAACTGAAAGCAGAACTTGAAAGTCTTGCCCTCCCACAGGAGTTCAAGGCAAAGATTCTGGCACAGATACACGATTAGCCTTTGTCTTTATGGATAAGTCGCTGCTCTATGCTATCGTAACCGCTTCATCGGCGGCTGAAGGATCCTCTCTCAACCTGGAACAGAATTTCAAGTTGTTCGACCAGGGTGTGAGCAGTGAGGGAAAAACCATTTCCGAACAACTGATGAACCTCGACCTGCTCGATGCCTACAGAGCAGCCATCAAAGATGCGGAGAGTCATCAGGTCTGGAGCGGCTACCGTATTAAACTGCTTGCAGCCAAGGTTTTCCGCAACCGCAGCTTCGAATCGGGAAAAGTTAACGACGAAGATGTCCTTCAGACTGTCTGCCACGATGCAAACGAAGCCAGGATGCATTTCCGAAGCCTTGGAGAAGAGGGACTTCGCAAGGTGGCATCGCAGATTTGCAAAACCGTTTCAAAAGCTGACCTTTGGCCAGAAGGAAACGGACTGATGGGACGGCTGCTTGCCAATATGATTGAATTTGAGTTTGGTCTACGCCCCAGCATCGACAGTAAAATCAAGATTCCCAAGGCAGACAATGCCATCCGCATACTTGGAATCCTGGCTGCCCATCCGAGACGTACCACCGCAGATCTTGCCCAGGAAATCGGAATCTCCGACAAGGGTGTGGAAAAACATCTTGCCAAACTGAAAAAGAACGGATTCCTACGCCGCATAGGGCCCGACAAGGGCGGTTTCTGGCTGGTGACAGGATCCCAAACCAAATTATGAAAAAAGCAACAGTAATTATAATTCTTGCCCTTTTTGCCGCCGCATGCACAAGGAATGAAGAAGAAGTGAGAAGGCCGGAAATCATTAATGATCCGACAAATGCTTCTTCTTGCATACGGGGAGAAATCGTGCTGAAGGTTGATGATAATCTTGCTGCAAAACTGGAAGCAGCCGCGAATGCAGAAAACGACAGCCCGAAGGTCCTGTCCGCGATCATGGAAGAGCTGGGCGTCAGTTCTATGGAAAGGCTTTTCCCGGATGCAGGTAAATATGAGCAGCGTTCCCGCGAAAGGGGCCTTCACAAATATTACATCGTGCGATTCGATGAAAGTACCGCTCCAACCAAGGCCTTGAACGCATTCCTTGGCACAAAAGGCGTAGTGGGCGCTGAACTCCCCCGAAAGATAGTTCAGCGAAGCGCAATTCCCAACGATCCTTATTTCAAATGGCAGTGGGACCTCTACAATGACCTTTCCCTCAATCTGACCATAAAGTACAGGAGCAGGACCGTATCTTCGAACAAAGGATGCAGTGTGAACGTGATGGATGTGTGGGAGAATTTTGGTTGCGGTGAGAGCGACGTGATTGTGGCCGTGGTCGACGGAGGGGTGGACATGAACCATCCCGATCTGCAGGGAAACCTCATTGCAGGCGGCCCGGAAGGGAGCAGGAATTTCGTTAATAAGAGCTACAATGTTACCGCCGATTCCCACGGAACACACGTTGCCGGCACCATCGCAGCTGTCCGGAACAACGGCATCGGAGTTGCCGGCATAGCAGGAGGAGATTATGCCGCCGGGATGCCGGGAGTAAAAATACTGAGCTGCCAGATATTTGACGGCTCCAAGGGTGCGAGCGACGCGAATACGGCGGCAGCCATCAAATGGGGAGCCGATCACGGAGCCGTCATAAGCCAGAACAGCTGGGGGTTCTCCCCTGACGATAATGAAGATGGGGAAGTGTCGGCAGAAGAGCTCCGCGAGTATAAAAAAACGGTCATTCCCGACTACATCAAGGATGCCATTGATTATTTCATCGACAACGCCGGTGATTATCCAGGCTCTCCCATGAAAGGAGGTTTAGTGTTATTTGCTGCTGGAAACGATGCCGTGGACTATGACCCGATCTGCGCCTATGAACCTGTAGTAGCCGTGGGAGCGTCCGGCCCCGACTGGATGGCCGCCGAATACTCCAACTACGGACCATGGGTTGACATAGCCGCCCCTGGAGGAGACGGGTATGGAGACGACCCTTCCGATCCCACCCCGGGACTTACGATGAATCTTGATGAAAAAGGCTACAGCCGGGGCAATATATTTAATCTCTATCAGACAACAAGGTCCAGGGACTACGACTACATCTCCTACGGGTATATGCAAGGCACTTCGATGGCCTGTCCGCACGTGAGCGGAGTCGCAGCACTCCTGGTGTCGATACTCGGCAACGACAGTTTCACGAACACCGAACTCCGGCAGATTCTTCTGGAAGGTGCAAACCGCTCACACCTCGACAATTCTTATCCAATCGGACCTGCAGTGGATGCCGCTGCGTCATTAAGACTCCGTCTCCCATCCACAACCGTTGCTCCGGATGCGGTTTCGGACTGTTCTTTCACCGCAAAACGCAATATTCTCGAAGCATCTTTCAATATCCCGGCCGATCCGGAAGCCGGAAAAGCTTTCGGACTTCTCTGTCTCATAGGCACTGACAGGAATAAGCTTGCTCAAAGCACACCGGAGAATATCGCCGATGGGGTTGAAACACATAGGATCATTTTCCGCGGAAACAAAGCCGGAGATCCTTTCAGCATCGACCTTGGTACCCATAAGTACTCCACTACATATTATCTCAAGACATATTCCTTCAACGTGTCGCGGAATTGGTCGGATGCCTCGAACATTATCAGTGTCACAACACCTGAAAATGAAGCACCCGTGCTGATTGAAAATCCGGGAAGGAAGATACTCTACGACGACCTTACGAGCACTACATTTGCCCTCGGTAAAATGGTTTCCGATCCCGACGGGGACGAAATCACCTTCAGCGCCGCCTCGTCCGAAAAAGGTATCGTTACTGCGAGCATTTCGGGGACAAGCCTTACCATCAAAAGCGTTGCCAAAGGAAGTGCCGTCGTTACGGTGACTGCCGATGACGGCGACAAGACCCTTGAATTCAGTATCCCGGTACTGGTGAAAGGAGACAGAAATGCACCCGCAGAGACCTCTCCGAACCCGGTTTCCTCGCAACTGTCGATTATTACCGAAGAGGACGCAAAAACCCACGTCCACATCACAACTTCTTCGGGGAAGACCGTTTATGAGGTCACAAAAACTTTCAGCGGTTTCGACCCACTGAACGTGGACATGTCAGCCCTGGCCCCGGGACGCTACGGACTCGTTGTTACGTATAATGGGAAAACATATAGAAAAATCATAGTTAAAATATGAAAAAAATACTTCTCGGCCTGCTTTGCACGCTGTCATATTTTTCTGCATTTGCCGGAGAACCCAAGTCAGAGGCTCTTCCTTTCGTTCAGCTTGATTTCTCGCCGGCATCACTTGCAATGGGAAGCACGCGTATTGCCTCAGCAGCAGTGCTGCCCCTGCAGGACAATGTTTTCAGGGGAGGCGTGTTCTACCAGAATTACATGCCCGATTTTTCCGGCACTAAATATATAGGGGCGGGAGCTGCAGGAAAGTATCAGGACTTCGGAGTATCGTTTGCATTCACGCGGGGCACCGGAGAAGAAATATCTTCACCCGAGTTTACACCTACAGAGATATTGGTAAACCTGGGGGCAGCCTATGGTATCGGAAACTTTGCAGCGGGACTGAACGTGAAATATGCCAAGGAGCGGATACTCAGCGACTATTCACATAGCGCCATAGCAGCCGACATCTTTGCAGCATACCGCAGCGGAGGATTCGATATCGCGGGAGGCATTTCTTCCATCGGGCAGAAAGTTAAATCGGAGAGCACCGGGGACTTCAGCCTGCCAACAGCAACAAGCCTGTGCGGAGGATATACCCTTGGCTTCGGAAAACATACGCTTGGAGCCAGGGCAAGGGCAGATTATTTCTTCAGCGGGAGCATCTCAGCCGGTGCGGGCGTTGAATATTGCTACTCCGGGATGATTCTCGCCAGGGGAGGATATCACTATGGGGGTGATACCGTGATTCCGTCTTTCGCGTCTGCCGGGCTGGGGCTTTGCTTTGCCGGATTCACATTTGATGCAGCATATCTATTTGCTTCAGATGTTCTTGGAGGAACTTTTGCAAT
>CACXHM010000152.1 GCA_902767465.1 uncultured Bacteroidia bacterium | reverse complement strand
TGCGAGCATCTGTTCCGGGCTTCTCGTATCTTCGCTGAGAGATGTCCTGAGCCCGTCCTGGCTACCGGCGGATTCGCCCACATAACCCCTTTCATACACCACCTCTGCATCTGTGAACCTCGCACGGATGCCATCCAGAGGCGATATTTCGTATTTTGCCTTGAGAGAAGAACTGCCCCCGCCGACGGTCATTTTTTTAATGGCATTCTCACCCACCACGAGTATCTTTTTCGCATCCTTCACGGGCAATACGTTTCCGTCATTTTTCAGCAGCACAATACCTTCTCCGGCGATTTTCCGGGCTGCGGCGGAATGTTCCGGGCAGGTGAAGCGTCCATGGCCGTAGCCTTCGGCAAGATTGGTGCGGAACTGCAGGCGAAGCACCCTGCGCACTTTTTCATCCAGCTCCGAAACGTCATATTTCCCGGAACGAAGACCATCCAGATAGGGTCTCGCAAGATGATATCGGTCGTACGCATTGGACGCACCGTCGGTGAGACCGTCGGTCCAGGTCCCGAATTCGAGGTCGAGCCCGTTGTGCGCGGCCTGATCGGTATCGTGGCATCCTCCCCAGTCGCTGATCACAACTCCGTCGAATCCCCACTCCCCTTTCAGTACATCCTGAAGCAGATACTGGTTGTGACAGAGATGCTGGTTCTTATAGAGATTGTATGCTCCCATAACAGCCCAGGCGCCACCATCTACCACAGCTGCCTTGAACGCGGGAAGATAAATTTCATAGAGAGTCCTGTCATCCACATGAATGTCGGCCACCAGACGGTTGGTTTCGTCGTTGTTGAGAGCGAAATGCTTTACGCAGGCAGCAACGCCCTTGCTCTGCACCCCCTGCACGTAGGGCACCACCATGGTTCCGGAAAGATAGGGATCCTCACCCATGTATTCAAAGTTGCGGCCTCCGAGCGCATGGCGGTAGATGTTTACGCCGGGCCCGAGCAGCACCGTTTTGCGACGGTAGCGGGCTTCCTCACCTATGCTTTCGCCATAAAGACGGGAGAGTTCTGGATTCCAGCTTGCAGCGAGGCAGGTAAGCGCAGGATAGGCAGTGCAGGAATCGCTGGTCCATCCGGCTTGTCTCCATTTATCCCAAAGAACTTCAGCACGGATGCCGTGAGGCCCGTCTGTGCACCAGATTTCAGGAATCCCGAGGCGGGGAACGCCTGGAGAACTGAACTTGGACTGCGCATGTACCATCGCCACCTTTTCTTCCAGAGTAATCTGGGGGAGGAGTTCGTCTATCTGCTTTTCGATATCTGGGGCCTTGGAGGTGCAAGCTGCAGCAAGCACTGCCACGGCCATTAGTAGATGCTGTTTTTTCATACCTTACAAATATAATAAAAAAAGCACTCAATGGATTGTTTTCTTATCTTTGCAAAAATGAAAAACCGGAAACTACTGAACATAGAACTCGGACGCATCAGCGCAGAGCAGTACAAGGCTACGGAGTTCTCCGGGGTGGAAGTCGTCCTCGACAACATCCGCAGCGCACACAACGTAGGGAGCATCCTACGCAGTTGTGATGCCTTTCACATCGACCGTGTTTGGCTGTGCGGCATTACGCCGGCACCCCCTTCGGCCGAAATACACAAGACAGCCCTCGGTGCCGAGGACAGCGTTCCATGGGTGCATTGCCAGGAAACTTCGCTTGTGGTACGGGACTTGCTTGGGAAAGGATATGAACTTGGAGCGGTGGAGCAGACGGAGCATTCCGTGAAGCTGCAGGATTTCAGCAGGGAGCCCGGCCGACGCTACGCGCTGGTGTTCGGTAACGAGGTGGACGGAGTGTCGCAGGATGTGGTGGACCTGTGCGGTTTTTCGCTGGAGATCCCGCAATACGGCACCAAACATTCGCTCAACGTGAGCGTCTGTGCCGGAATAGTTCTTTGGAGTGTAACAAATAAATGATATCGCTATGAAATTTTTTAAAATCTTTCTTCCTGCCGTGGCAGTACTCGCTCTTGCACAGAGCTGCATTACCGACAAGTACATCACTGAGCAGACTATCGTCCAGGGTGTTGGTATATTCTCCAGGACTTATGTGGTCAAGCCCGGCGACTGGGCACGGAACGAAGGCGACAACAATCCGGGTTCCGACAACTACCTCTATGCCGAATTCGAAAATCCCGACATCACCAGGACGGTTATCGAAAACGGAACCGTACAGGCATTCATCTATGTAATATATGATGCCGCTCAACAGCTCGGCGCGTGGAATCCTCTGCCCTACAGTTATCCGATGGAACTGATAGATGAAAGCAACAAGCTCTTCATCGCTCCCGAAGTCATACGCTTAGAATTCGAGCCGGGCCGCGTCACTTTTATTCTCCAGGATCTTGACGGCATCGATCCGGAGGATATTACCAACGACATGACCATCATGGTCCACGTCACCGTCTAGAGTTCACATTATAATAAAGACCGAAAGGTCCTTTGAGCAGACCTGCCACCCCCGGCCAGGGGGAGGGCGCCCTTCAGGGAGGGGGTCGTCTCAAAGGACCTTTCGGTCTTTATTGCCTTTTACTTTTCCTGCTCGATTGCAGCCTGCGCGGCGGCAAGGCGGGCGATAGGCACGCGGAAAGGAGAGCAGGACACATAGTCCACGCCGATCTTGTTGAAGAAGCGGACCGAATCCGGATCGCCGCCATGCTCGCCGCAAACACCGCACTTGAGGTCGGCACGTTTGCTGCGGCCGTTCTGGATACCGTATTCAACGAGCTTCCCTACGCCCTTCACATCAATGGTCTGGAACGGGTCGGCATCGAGGATCTTGTTTCCGAGGTAGTCACCCATGAAGGTGCCCACGTCGTCGCGGCTGAAGCCAAACGTCATCTGGGTGAGGTCGTTGGTACCGAAGCTGAAGAACTCGGCGGTACGGGCCATCC
>CACXHM010000151.1 GCA_902767465.1 uncultured Bacteroidia bacterium | reverse complement strand
TGCAGATGTAAAACACCTCAGAGCCCCGGAATTATCCCTGTTTGCAAGAAGGTAACACCCATGTATGACAAAGGCCTTCAATCTCCGGGTCTTTTCTCCATGTTTTTCAGTCTGTAACAAACATGATAAGCGACCATCTTTCTCTACTATCTGTACGACATTCGACGGATTACTTTCAAATTCTCTGGCAATACCATAAAAAACCTCTGTATTCTCGTTCCCCTTACAAGACGACAGGAACGAAAGAATAAGTAATCCGAAGGCCGCGTACAGTTTCATATCTTACAGCAGATTCGTTACGGCGATGGCGACGATCATCACGGGAGCGGCGTAGCGGATGAGGGCGTAGGCGAAGCGGTAGCGGACGTGGCGCATGACCTCTTCGCGAGGAAGGATCCAGCCGGTGATCAGGGCAAACAAAAGAGCTCCTATCATCATGAAGACATTGGACGACAGGAAATCGCAGGCGGCGAACACCTTCGGGGCGACCGCGCAGGCGCTGCCGAGGAAGGCAGCGGAGAAAAAAACCAGCAGAACGGCGTATCGGCGTCGCATTCCGCGGCTGTGCACCAGCCAACTCACCACCACTTCGAGAAGCGAAATCGACGAACTGAGGGCGGCAATAAGGATGGCAAGGAAGAAAATCACCGGGAGCACGACACCCATCCTCGAGAAGATGACGGGAAGCGTCTCGAATACGAGCGACGGTCCCGCACCAGGCTCTATCCCGGCCGCAAACACGGCAGGCATGATGGCAAGCCCTGCAAGCAGCGCGAAGGCGGTATCAAAGAATGCGGTCCATCCTCCGGCGCGCAGCACGCTGTCTTCCTCTCTCATATACGAAGCATAGGTGTAGATGCTGCCCACGCCGAGCGACAGGCTGAAGAAGGACTGTCCCAGTGCCGCAGCAATGGCGGGGCCGTCGAGTTTGCTCCAGTCCGGTCGGATAAGGTATTCGATGCCTTTCCCGGATCCCGGCAGGCGGAGCGACTCGATGGCGATCAGCACAACCATAATGAATAGCACGGGGATCGAAATCTTGGAAAAGCGTCCTATTCCCTTGTCGACGCCGGCCACCACTATCATGGCTGTCATTCCGAGGAAAACCAGCATGCAACTCACATTTTCGACTACGGAACCGTTCATGCCGGCAAAAACTTCCTTCGCCTCGGCGATATCCTTCCCGCTGAAGCCGCCCGCAAACGAACGGATCAGATAATCGAAACTCCAACCGCCAACCACGCTGTAGAATGACAAGATTATGAACGAAGCAAGAATCGTCACAGGAGCCACTTTGTTCATTATGGAATAGCCCTCTTTCCGGGAAACCCTCCCGGCCGTTGATTCAGCAATAAAGATAGGCAGGCTCACCAGTATGCAAAAAGCAATGTAAACGATGATGAACGCCGCCCCGCCATGTTCTCCAACCATGTAGGGAAAGAGCCAGATGTTGCCCAGCCCGACGGCAGAACCGGCCATGGCCATAATGGCGGCGAACCGGCTGTTAAACCTGCTTTTGTTTTCCGACATTTAACTCTTCCAATAATAACTGCACCCTCCGGAGAATCATCCTGCTGCTGAGAGGATCCGCCTCTTCCGGAACGGAACGGTTGTAATACACTAACTTACCCGTCTTTACGTCTGCAATAAGCAGATAGATCGATGATCCATATTTAAGTAAATCTTCGTCCGGAAACGACGGGAATCTCTCCCAGACGAAACCTTCTGAATAAATCAGAAGGGCATATTTCGTTGAATTAAGCGCCAGGAAAGCCTGCAAGGCTCCGGGAAGCCGGGCATCTTCCAAACTGCCTGTTTTCAGGCTCCGGATCCATTCGTAATCATGATCCAGCGCCTCCTGATTGCTTCGCCCGACCACCGTTATGGTTTTGACTATGGGCAGATCCAGCTGCCCGAGCGCATCGCATATGGTTTTTTCCGCCTTTGCCGAAAGGCTGTCGGAATAGCGGGCGTTCCCGTTTTTGTCCACACAGTCAATACGGCAATAAGGCGCCACGAAGGTAAGTTCATCAATTACAGGCTTTTCTCCGCCGACATATCTGGTCGTGGAGCACGAGCACAGCAGAAAGGCTGCAATTATGAACTTAACTCTTTTCGTAAACTACAAATTCGAATTTATATCCTGTTTCCGGATCGGTATGGGTTTCCGAGACACTCACCTTTTTCCACACCTCCGGATCAATGACGGGAAAGAAGGCATCCGCATCCTTCACCTCGGTGTGAACATGAGTGATATACAGTCTGTCCATCTCAGGCATAGCCGCCTTGTAAACCGAAGCTCCTCCCATAATAAAGCACTTGTCTTTTCCCTCGGCTTCAGCCTCTTTCCATGCCTCTTCGAACGAATAAACGCAGGTTGCTTCCGGGATAGGGTCTCCGCCAAGATTGAGGACGATGTTCTTGCGGCCCTTTAGTGGACGGAAGGGAAGCGAATAATATGTGGTCCGTCCCATGATTACGGGATAGCCTTTCGTGACTGCCTTGAAATATTGAAGGTCTTCGGAAATGTGCCAAGGGAGTTCCCCCTTGACCCCTATGCCGTAATTATCGGCGATGGCAACTATAAGACATTTGAGCATGGCTCAAATATAATGATAATTAGCGGATTTTTACTACCTTTGAAGATATAATCAATCCGAGAAGACCCATGACAGCTATCAGCAAGGCCCTTTGGGGCCGGGTAAAAGACCAGGACATCTATAAATATAAAATGACGAACGCTTCCGGAGCATATGTCGTGCTCGGGAGCATTGGAGCAGCGATCCTCGAAGTGCATGTCCCCGACAGGAACGGCAATCTCGACGACGTGGTTATCGGTTACAGCGAGCCGGAGAGCTATTTTGCCGACGGCCCGTGTGCCGGCAAGGTTCCGGGGCGTTTTGCCAACCGAATTGCCAAGGGACATTTGGTAATTGACGGCAAAACATATAAATTACCTATAAACAACGGCCCGAATCATTTACATGGCGGTCCTGATGGATTCCAGAACAAGGTCTGGGAATCCAGGATAGACGGGGACGCTGTTGAGTTCATGTACTTTTCGGAAGACGGCGAAATGGGATATCCTGGCAACCTGAAGGTTACCGCCCGCTATGTTTGGACCGACGCCAATGAACTGGAACTCAGTTTTGCCGCCGTGACCGATGCTGACACCGTTGTAAACCTCACCAACCACGTTTATTTCAATCTTGACGGCGAAGGCTCCGGCAGCGTCGAAGGACATCTTCTCCGCCTCAACGCATCCGAGTACCTCCCCACCGACGAAAGCCTGATCCCCCTGGGAGGGTCGGAGCCGGTAGCCGGTACGCCCATGGATTTCATCACCGCAAAGCCCATCGGCCGCGACATGCGTGCAGATTTCCCCGCCCTCAGATACGGTAAAGGCTATGATGCCTGCTGGGTAATCGACGGGTACATCGACGGGCAACTCTGCGAGGCTGCGGAACTTTGCTCCGAAAAGAGCGGCCGCTCGGTGAAGATCTACACCACCCATCCCGGAGTACAGGTATATCCTGGAAACTGGCTGGGAGGATGTCCGGTCGGGAAGAACGGCCACATCTATCATGATTATGATGCCGTGGCTATCGAGTGTCAGCATTTTCCCGACAGCCCCAACAAGCCGGAATACCCTCCCGTGGTGCTGAAGCCGGGCGAACAATATGAACAAGCTATCATCTGGGCATTTGGAGTTTTATGAAACAGTATCTTGATTTACTGCGGCACATCCGCGAGAACGGAGTTATCAAACATGACCGCACCGGAGTTGGAACACAAAGCGTTTTCGGCTATCAGATGCGCTTCGACCTTTCGGAGGGTTTTCCGCTGCTTACCACGAAAAAGGTTCATTTGAAATCCATTATTTATGAGCTCCTGTGGTTCATTGCGGGAGATACGAACGTCAAGTATCTTCAGGACCATAAGGTGACCATCTGGGACGAATGGGCCGACGAGAACGGAGACCTCGGTCCGGTTTACGGTCACCAGTGGCGCAGCTGGCCGGCCCCCGACGGACGCAGTATCGACCAGCTTTCGCAGGTAATCGAGACCATCAAGAATAATCCGGACTCGCGCCGCATGCTGGTCTGCGCCTGGAATCCGGGAGAAGTGGACAAGATGGCCCTGCCTCCATGCCATTGCCTCTTCCAGTTCTATGTAGCAGAAGGGCGGCTCAGTTGTCAACTCTACCAGCGAAGCGCCGACACCTTCCTTGGAGTTCCGTTCAACATCGCATCGTATGCTTTGCTCACGATGATGATCGCCCAAAGCTGCGGCCTTCAGCCGGGAGAGTTCATCCACACAACGGGAGACACCCACATCTACCTCAACCATTTCGACCAGGTGGCGGAGCAGCTCAGCCGCGAGCCCCGTCCCCTGCCCAGGATGATCCTGAATCCCGATGTAAAGAGCGTGTTCGACTTCAAGTACGAAGACTTCACCCTTGAAGGCTACGACCCCTGGCCAGCTATCAAAGCTCCGGTAGCGGTGTAGGCGGGATCCGTCTCTGACTTAGGTCATTTTGCTCCACCCTTCCTGTTCGTTTGGTGCAGCCTGGGGCGTAGTATTTGCATCTTAATTCAAGCAATTGCGATTCTGCGTTTTAAGTGAATATGGAATTGAGGATTCTGCGGGCCTCGCTGGCCTTTGCAATACTATTATCCGGTACTGTGGCGGCGGGACTCCCGGGCGCATTCGCGCAGACGGGGCGTGCGACCATCAGCGGATATATTACGGATGCCAAAACGGGGGAAACCCTGATTTCGGCGGGAGTGTCGACCGGAAGCGGAGCCGCCCTCACGGGGGTGGTGACCAACCCATATGGTTTCTATACTCTCACCCTCGGAAAGGGCCGGCACGAGCTTACTTTCTCATATATGGGTTATTCCGACCGCACTCTTCCTCTTGATCTCCAGAGGGATACCACCATAAATATCGCCCTCAACCCGGACCTGCAACTGAGCAGCGCCACGGTAGTGGCTACCAGGGACGCGGGCATCCTTTCCACCAAGATGAGCGCAATAGAGGTGCCCGTGACAGTGATACAACAGACTCCGACCCTTTTCGGCGAGGCCGACGTGCTGAAAACCATACAGCTGATGCCCGGAGTTCAGGCCGGAACCGAAGGTTTTTCCGGCATTTATGTAAGGGGAGGCGGACCTGAAGAGAATCTCCTTTTGCTGGACGGCATATCTTTGTACAACGCAGAGCATCTTCTTGGGATCTTCTCTATCTTCCAGCCCGAAGCGGTGAAGAAAGTCACCCTATATAAAGGTTCCTTCCCTGCGAGATATGGCGGACGGATCTCCTCCATCATAGACATCCGCACCAACGACGGAAACCTGAAGGAATATCATGGCACGGTGAGTGTGGGTGCCATCAGCGACAAACTCCATCTGGAAGGGCCCATCATCAAGGATAAACTTTCCTTCAGCGTCAGCGGACGAGGGATGCACACCGTATTCTTCACTCCCATCCTCGTAGCAAACGATATCAACGGGAACTACTTCTTCTACGACCTCAACGGGAAACTGACCTGGCGGATTTCCAACAGGGACCGGCTTTTCCTGAACGCCTACAACGGAAGGGACATTTTCTACTATAAGGACAAGTCTTCCGGAAACGGGATGCGGGGAGACGGGATAACGATGAACAGCTACTCTTACTCCGATTCCGACAATATTGGCATACGCTGGGGTAACACCCTTGCAGCCCTCCGTTGGAACCACGTCTTCAACAGCAAACTCTTCGCAAATACCACCATCGCATACACGCGGTATAAGATGCATATCGGGGTGGATCTCGAGGAGGTTTCCGTGGAAGAAGGCAAGAAAGACAAGAGCATATACAACATCGGATACAACTCTGGAATGCGGGATTTCACTGCAAAACTTGATTTCGACTTCACCCCGTCTCCAAAGCATCTGATCAAATTCGGAGGGGAATATGTAAATCACAGTTTCATCCCTGAAACTCTTGGCGGATACATCTATGAAAGCGAGGCTTCCGAGACACAGGTGGATACCACTTTCAAAGCATCGGCAAACAACATTCTGCACGGACATGAACTATCCCTCTACGCCGAAGACGACATCTCTATAGGAGAAAGGCTCACCGTCAATCCCGGACTGCATGCCTCGTTCTTCTACACTATGGGCACACCTTATTGGTCGTTGGAACCGCGTCTGAGCGCAAAGTATAATTTCACCCGCGATATCGCGGCCAAGGCCTCCTATTCCAGGATGGCACAATATGTACATCTGCTGTCTCCAGCAAAGATTACACTGCCAATGGACCTGTGGGTACCCATCACCGACAAAATCAGGCCTGTCACCTCCGACCAGGTATCGCTCGGCGCCTACTATAGCGGTATTGCAGGCTGGGAATTTTCGCTTGAAGGCTATTACAAATGGATGCACAATATCCTGGAATACAGCGACGGCACTTCATTTTTCGGAAACTCCGCCAATTGGCAGAACAATGTGGAGATGGGTGAAGGCCTCGCGCGCGGCATAGAACTTTTCATCGAGAAAAAGGACGGTCCCACAACCGGATGGCTTGGATACACACTGGCATGGAGCGACCGGGTCTTCCCGGACGGAGTCATCAACGGTGGAAAACCTTTCCCCTACAGGTACGACCGAAGGCACAATATTTCGCTTGTCGTCAATCATAAATTCAGCAAAGCCCTTGCTCTAAGCGCCACATGGACCTTTGCTTCCGGAGGCACCATGACAATTCCGGAAAGGCAGACGACCGTACTCTATCCCGACGGATCCGTGAGCACAGAGGACTATTCTCCTTCTCGCAATAACTACCGGCTCCCTCCCAGTCACAGGCTGAACCTCAGCCTCAACCACACAAAGCAGAAACGGCACGGGGAGGCAGTATGGAGTTTCGGCGTTTATAACGCATACAACAATATGAACCCCAATTTCGTATTCGCAGATTGGGAGAGCGAAAATGGCATCAAGAAGACCAATCTTACCAAGATCACCCTGCTGCCTATACTTCCGTCCATTTCCTATACTTATAAATTCTAGCGAACATGAAAAGGATTTGTGTTATTTTGATATTGGCGATACTTGCCGCATGCGAGAATCCGCTGGAATACAAGCCTGCTGACAAGAGCGATGAACTTATAGTAAATGCTCATCTTGATGCTAACGAGACCTCTCATATGGTGCAGGTGGCAATCAGTACTACCGGGAGCGTGAGGCAGGTCGACAAAGCAGAATTGAGGTTTTTCGTGAACGGGGCCGTCGTGGCAAGGACTTCTAGACTTGAAATGATTGAAGAATTTGGCGAGACGGCTGGCAAGTCTTTCACTTTCAATGCATCTTTTAAAGCAGGAGACGTCGTACGCCTCGAAGTGGATGCCGATGACAAGTACAGCGCATGGAACGAACAGGTTGTACCGCCCGAGCCCGAACTTTTATGGGCCGATACAGTGCGGGTAACCGTGCGTGAAGAATCTGCCACGACGCAATATTTCCGCTTCGATACCAGAATCAAGGATTCAGATCGTGAAGACAATTACTATCGGATCAAAGTGTCTGATTATAGTACTATTACTTATTATGACGCCGACAACAATGAAATCGGAACATCGTCTTCCAAAATACAATGCCGGATAAAAACAGACAATGACGTCATACTGAATGAAGGACATGTAGGGGGCGAAGACAGCATTTTTGAAATGGGCAACAAAAACGAGTATGGAGTATTCAACGACAGCAGGTTCAATGAATCAGAAGTTACTCTGCGCCCGATGGTTCGAACCGACAGTTTCAGTCATGCCTTTATGATGCATGAAACTGCGGTTCTCGCAAAGATTGAATGCTCTGCCCTGCTTGAAGTACAGAGCCTGTCGCAACGGTATTACTACTACATGAAAGCCCTTTCGATGCTTAGGAGCGGCAGCACCGACCTTGCATTGGAAGACGTTCAGATTCCCGACAACGTAGAAGGCGGCATCGGCTTCGTCGGGGTCTCCAGTTCAAAGTCGAAACGGTTCCATTTAGGGGTTTACTTCAGCAGTCTGTGATACTGCGAGAGCCTGCTGGATTTTCTCCACCGGAGCATCTTTGAGAAGGATGCGCTTGCCGGAATCCAACAGATACAGCGACGGAATGGCACGCACGCAATAGAGTTCATCATTGCGTATGACATGGATGGGATCGTATCCGTTGAGCCAGGTATCCGGATATATGGGCATATAATCGCGCCACGCCTTGAGATCTTCATCAATATAGACATTCAGCACCAGCAGGCGGCCCTCTGCAATCATCTGCTGCACGAGTTCGTCACCTTGCAGGGCCTCTATGATTTCCCTGCATGCGTGGCAGCCGGGATTGCTGAAAAAGAGTATGGAATAATCAGCCTTTACCGAGTGCATGCGGATGGATGTCCCGTTGCATGTGGTTATCAGGAAATCCGGAGCGACGCTTCCCCTGGGATTCATGGCGCACATCCGCGCCTCGTACTCAAAAGCCGTGCGCATATCGTCGCGGGTAAGGGGCGAAGCGGCCATTTTCTGCACAAAAGGCAAATACAGGTCTTCATCCCGAAGCGGGGAATTGGGGTCGTTGAGATAACTGGAGACCATGTCCGTCAAAGCAAGATACACCCTTGAAGAGGTGTCCGCTTCCTGTTTTGCTGCGATTTCGTCAAAGAGGAACGACATATCCTTCTGCGCATCCTTCAACGGCAGGGAAGAAAGAATGGCGAGATAGTTTGACAACGCCTGCTCCACCTCCGCCTTGGGAACTCCCAGCACCCTGGCTGAATCAGTCGGGCCATCTCCCTTGAAGAAGCCGTCCCAATAATGTGCTGCAGCATAAGCGGCCCTTTCTTCAGGATCAATGTAGGCTCCCGGAATATTTACGGTCGGAAATGCCCTGTCCGGCTGAGCCGTCGGCACGTTCTTCTTCCTGCCCGTGCAACACACGACCAGAATAACCGTCAAGGCTGACAGAATCTTATTTACCCGGCTTTGCACTTATCTGAGCTTCTGAAATATTAATGATAAAATCGCCCATCTTCTCGAGGGAATTCACCACATCCATGTAGAAGGCTCCCGTCTCGTAAGGGTAACTTGCCTTCTCCACATTTGCCAGATGCTCTTCGCGCAATCTGTCGCGGCAGGCATTGATCCGTTCCTCGGCTTCATTGGCATTTACGATATCCTGCAGTTGTACAAGCGGTGTTTCGAGATTGTAGTGCATGGCGGCATACGCCTCATCCACACGGTCCATAAGCGTGCCGAGTTTCCGGACCATGTCTTCGGTAAACTTTTGGCCATGAGCCCATGCGCGGGAGAGTATTTTTCCTATACCTTCGCCACTGTCGCCCAAGGACTCCATTTCTCCAATAATACGATAGAAGCTGCGGATGCGGATGACGCCTTCATGCGACATTTCGTTTCTGGTTGCCTCGTTGAGGTAGGCCGCAATCTCATGCTCCATATGGTCGGTAATCTCTTCGTACTTGATAAGTTTCTCGTTCGCTGTCTCGAACTCTTCCGCTGTTTTGGCATTCACGGCTTCGCGGATGTATGCGAGATCCCTGTGGCAGATATCTCCATACCTGACAAGTTCCATCTTGACGGAACTCAGGGCCATATCGGCAGTCCCAAGGGTACCGGCACTGATATATTTGAGCCTGAACACCTCATCTTCTCCCTTGTGCGAAGGAACCATCCATGTGACAATCTTTACTATGACGGGAATAAACCAGACAAGAATGCAGGTGTTAATAATATTAAAGAGAGTATGCAGGGTTGCCACGCTATAGGGAAGCGATGCAATCAGGGCGTTGCGGGTAACACTGTCGGCCGAAGAGAAATCAGTCGTGGCCGGATTGGGGAAACCGAAAAGTTCGACAATGTTGCCCAGCAACCCAAGGAAGGGGTGGAAGAGACAGCATACCCAGAACACTCCGAATACGTTGAACAGCAGATGGGCACGTGCAGTTCGCTTTGCCGACACATTAGCCACGGAAGCCGCTATGTTAGATGTGATGGTGGTTCCTATGTTTTCTCCCAACACCATTGCAGCCGCCATTTCAAAGGGTATGTAACCGTTGGCGACCAAGACCATTGTAATGGCCATCGTTGCGGCCGAACTTTGCAGCATCAGGGTCATACAGGCTCCTGTTACCATAAAGAGGAGTATGCTCAGAGCCTTCCAGTTGGTCAGGGTGCCGAGGAACTGACGGACCCCTTCATTGTCGAGAAGCACCGTGGAATTTTCGCGCAGCGTAGTAAGCCCCAGAAAAAGCAGGGCGAACCCCATCAGGAACTCTCCGAAGTTGTTGTATTTCTTTTTGTTCGCAGATGTCAGGATGAAAGCGAAGAACATCAGCGGAACGGCAATGGCGCCGAGGCTGAATGAGGATCCGCCGAAGGAAAGGGCGAAGATCCAGGCTGTGACAGTGGTGCCTATGTTGGCGCCCATGATGACGGCCACGGCCGTCGCCAGCGACAGCAGACCCGCATTTACAAAACTCACCAGCATCAGGGTTGTTGCGGTGGAAGACTGTACCAGCGCGGTAACCGTGATTCCGGTGAGAAGACACTTGAACGTATTGGACGTCATTTTGGCCATAAAGGTGCGCAAACGGTCACCGGCCATTTTCTGAAGACCTCCGCTCATGAGCGACATTCCGTAAAGGAACATTCCGAGAGAGCCGAGCAGGGTCAGGATTCGTAGAAACAGACTCATAAATTGTCTAAATGCGAAAAATCTGTTAAATTTAAACAAAATAATTAGATTTGCAGCATCATGAGAAAGAGTTGCGTAGTTTTCACATTTCTGTTTCTTGCCACACTGTCGGCCAAAGCACAAATCGTTCCCTCGGGTGCAGACCCACACTGGGTTCAATGGAAATCATTGGAAACCACGCACTACAGAGTCGTTTACCCGCAAGACGCAGACTCTCTCGCACGGGAATACGCAAAATCTCTGGAACAGTACAGGCTCGCCCTGAAAGGCAGCATCGGATTGGCTCCGAACGAACTGTACAAACTCCCCATGCCCGTGCTGCTTCACTCCCATTCCGCCGTGTCCAACGGATTCGTTACCTGGGCGCCCCGGCGAATGGAACTTTACACAACTCCGGATGCATACGATCCCGAATCCACCCCCTGGATAGAGCAGCTCGCAATACATGAAAACCGCCATGTGGCCCAGATGCAGATCGGTAGGATCAATGGTTTTTTCCGAACAGCAGAAGTTTTTTTTGGCGAGCATGTGACCGGAGCCTTGTCCGGCGTTTATCCCGGGCCCGCCTTGCTGGAAGGGGACGCGGTGGTGGCTGAAACGGCTCTGAGCAATTCCGGCCGCGGCCGGACTGCCGATTTCTTGGAATATTGGCACGTGGCATTATCGGAGGGTCAGCGGCGGGATTTCTGGCAGTGGAGATGGGGCTCTCAAAAAAGATATACTCCTGACTATTATCGCGCCGGGTACACGCTGGTTGCTGGAATGCGAAATCTCTACGACCCGGCCTTCATGAACAGATATTATTACCGGCTATCTACCAACGGCTTCCGCTTGTTCAATCTTCAGAAAACCATTCTGGAGAGCAGCGGCGGCCTGCGGCTGAAAGATGCCTTCGGAGAGGTTCAAGACTATTTCGCCGCAGACTGGGCAGCGTCCGACAGCCTGCGGGCACCGTTTGTTGAGGGAAAGGATTTTACTCCGAAGGCTCGCCTGTACGACAGTTACCGCAGCCTTACCTTCGCGGATGGGAAACTACTGGCACTCCATGCCGGGCTCGACCGCAGCACTGAACTCGTGAGCATCGGAGAAGACGGCAAGCCTGCACATCTGTCCGTTTTTTCCGGAACGACATCAAGACTGTCGGCCGACCCTTCCGGGAAACGGATCTACTGGAGCGAATACCGCCCTTCCAAAGTGTTCGAAATGCTGTCATGGTCTCCCATCTGCTATCGCGACAGCACCGGAAAGAAGCGCACGCTGATCAAGGAAGGACGCTGGTTCAACCCGGTTCATTCTCCCGACCAGGATGTCCTGGCTGCAGTCAGGTATTACGAAGATGGTTCCGCGTCTGTAGATCTTATAGACAGTCGCCACGAAAACAACATTCTTAAGGTATTTAAGTCCCCTGCCGGACTTCAGCCGGTGGAGTCTGCATGGGTTGGCAGCGACCTGTATGTCAGCGGAATATGCTCTGAAGGTTTCGGCATCTGGAGAGTTCGGGACTGGGCTCCGGTACTCACCCCCGCACATTCAAAGATCAACCGCCTGTTCGGCCGGAACGGCCTCATCTGGTTCACCTCCGACCGCAGCGGTGTGAATGAACTGCACTCCCTCGACCCTGCATCGGGGCATCTTCTGCAAAGGACCTCTACACGTTACGGAGCAAAGGAATTCGCTTTTGGCCCGGATGGTTCTCTCTGGTACTCCGCACCCACGACGGACGGACGCGTCATCCGTCACTTCGGAGCAGATTCTCTGCTCGCAAAACCTGTAGCTTTCAACGGTTTTCCTTCCGCCGTTGCTGAGCAGTTGAGTTCGCAGGAGGGGTCGCTTTCTCAGGGGGACTGGAAATTTGAAGGGGAAGCCGAAAAATACCGAAAGAGCCTTTTCGGGCATCTCAGGCCACATTCCTGGGCGCCTTTATACATAAACTATAATCCCGTCGAGCACTTGACCATGGAGACGGTCGAGAACGAAGTCAACCTTGGAGCGGTCCTTTTGATACAGAACGAATTCGGCACCTCGTATGGAACGATAGGCGTGAGCCTGATTTCGCCCGTGGATACTTTGGGAAATGCCGAACCTGTAACAAACGTTACAAATTATTTCCGTCCCTCCTTTCATGCCCAGTACGTGTGGACCGGACTGGGACCGATCATAGAACTGCGCACCGACATAAACGACCGGCAGGCGCATTACTGGTGGTTCAAAAAAATAAAAGATGGTAAATCCTTGTCCTACGTTCCCGTAGGGGAAAAACTGGAGACCCCGTCTATCTTTGTTTCCGGCAACATTTCGCTTCCGCTCGACTTTTCCGGAAGCGGATGGAACAGGGGTGTCATTGCCGGTGTGTACAACTCTTTTTCTAATGACTGGTACGCAGACCTGCAAATTGATAGCGGAAGTGTCGTTCAGTGGACAAGCACCGGACTGTTTATCAGCAAAGCCAGCCTCAGGGCATATGCGGTTCAGAGTATTCCGCCTTCCTGCCTGTTCCCGCGGTGGGGCGCAGGTCTGGAACTCGGAATAAGCGAAACCTGGGCACAGCGCCACACCCGTCCGGGAATCTATTATGTAAACTCGTACGCATATCTCCCGGGCCTTATGCGGACGCACGGGCTGCGTTTGCAGGCAGGGGCAAAACAGAGCCACGGGGGACATTGGACACAGACTACGGAATTCAACGCCAGCGCAGACTACATATTTCCGTTCGCCCCGGTGGACTGGAGTTTCCTTGCGCCGGTTGCATATATCAGGAATTTCGAAGGACTCCTGCATGCAGAAGGGAGTTTAAGTGAAGTTCGTTCGCTGACTTCGGGCTATTCGGAGAGCGTCTCCGAAGCTTTTGTCTCCGCAACGCTTCGCGCCAGGCTTTCTAATTTTCTGTGGTTGCCGTATGACTTCCGCATCGGCGTGAAATATACATACTGCGTCCACGACCCGTCGCTTTCCGGTTTCGCCTCAGCTTCCCAGTCGTTGCTTGACTCCTTGGGACAGCGTGCCGCGGGGCGTGTCCGCTCCGGCTTCGAAGTCGTTTTCAGCATGTCATTCTAGGACGGCAGTCCTTTTTCGAGCCTGGCAGATTGCTTTTCTGCCAGGCGTATGGTTGTGTCAGGACCGGTTTCGGTATAGTTTCGGCGCGGCTATGGCTTGCTTGTGGCATGATTACGGTCAGGCTATGGCTTTTTTCGACCTGTTTTCGAGGAAGGTCACGGGGTTTTGACGTGGACCTTCCTTATTTCAAGGACTTTTTAAGGATGGTCGCGGCGTTTTTGACGGGACCTTCCAGGGTTTTGGCCTCTTTTAAGGATGGTCAGCAGGTTTGCATGGGGACCTTCCTTATTTCAAGGGCTTTTTAAGGATGGTCACTGCGTTTTTGACGGGACCTTCCAGGATTTTGACCTTTTTCAAGGATGGTCGGCAGGTTTTGCAT
>CACXHM010000150.1 GCA_902767465.1 uncultured Bacteroidia bacterium | reverse complement strand
GCCCGCTTCATCTCCTACCGCATGGCAGTTTCAATCGTTCGCACATGGCTCACCACCGACTTCGCCGGAGGACGCCACCAGCGTCGCATCGACAAGATTCCTGTCTAGCTCAAGCCTCCTCCGAAGCGCTGTCAAGCTTTACTGATTCGCAACTTTCTGAAATACAGATAATTCAACATGTTATCTCTGGTGAATTTGCACCAGAGATAAACATTTTATAAAGCTGCAGCAGAGGTGGTTACGAATCAGGGACACTTCCGGCACGCAGACACCTGGAAGCTGTTCAGGTAACTGTTGAGAGTTTGCTTAAGAAACGACCCCGTCCCTTCTATGCCGACCTTCCATGATTTCGGGCTTTTTCAAGGAAGGTCCGGAGGTACTTGCTGGGACCTTCCAGGGTTTTGGGCTTTTTCAAGGAAGGTCCGGCAGAGATTGCAGGGACCTTCCAGGGTTTCGGCTCTTTTCAAGGAAGGTCCAAGCTTTTCCACGGGGACCTTCCAGGGTTTCGGCCCTTTTCAAGGAAGGTCCGGCAGTGTCCCGCAAGTGGATCCCGTCCGGGCAAATGATCACTCTTGAAGCAGGTCATTCTTAATTCTTTCATAGCAAAAGGCTGCACGGTCGCAAGACCATGCAGCCTAAATTAAAGATGTATGCTACAATTAATCAGCGTCAGTGTAATTGACAGTGATCTTGGAAATTGCGATACCGGCAGATGCGGAAGATGTAATAGTAAAAGTCAAAGCATCTGAGGATCCAAGTGTGACATTGTTTGTCGTAGTCTCGTATTCAGTAGATGTTGTCTTGACCAGAGCCTTTGCATTCAGCATGGTGGTCGATCCTGCCTTGATAGTCAAGGTCGGGCCGGTATTAGACATGCAGTAACCGGTCAGGCTTGCAGAGACGATTTTCTTTCCCGCAAAACCTGTCGTGGATATAACGACGGAAGTTGCAGGTTCCGCTTTCTTTCCAATCTGGACGTACGTTGTATTACTAGTATTAATATATGTCGTACCGGCAACTGTTGTTGTCCATGAGATGCTGTCGTGAGTAAGTGTCGTGTTCAATTTTGTCCAATGAACATCATTAGTACCACTGGAAGAATTGCCGTCTATCGTCATCTCATAAGTCTTGGTTGCACTTCCGGACACAAGAATTTCGACATCTACAGACCTCCCTCCGTAGGAAACCGTAATTGTGTATGTTCCCGACACAGCAGTATTGACCGTTCCTGTCACAGTCGCCGAGGCTGTCACATCCTCTTCGCTCAAGTCACTGTACGTGGCAACCACTGTTCCATCGAACGAATAAGTAGCCCCCTTGATGTAAGATGTCGTCAAGTTCTGGACAGAAAGTTCAGTAAGAGTCTTAGAAGCAATGGCTCCGCTTCCTGTAGAGGCCTTTTTATAGATGTATACATCTTCCGTATTGGCAGTTGTTACCTGATAACTGGTAATCCTAGGAGTGCTGGAATTATAACGAAGGTAACGAGCATAATCTCCCATGCTGCGAATCTCCGTCTTTCCGGCAGCATCCATATTGATGGCCCAGCTGCCGGCATTGCTGAGTGTTTCAGATGCCGACAACTTGGTTCCATCGGTCCATGTAAGATACTTGTCGCTTGCCGAAGTGCACTGCAAAGCGTAGGTTCCGGCGATATTTCCGTTTGCAATTTTGAAGACCTCGACATTATCGGAAGGATCGTTTACCTTGGTACCTCCGCTTACGGAAACCGCAACGCTGGGAAGGTAGGTGCCGGTTCCAAGTTTTCCAGCCGCAGCGTTTCCTGAAGCATTCACAAGGATAACTTCGCTGCCAAGAGTGAGATCATCAACGCTGCTCACGAGTTCATAGACATTGCTGGAAGTCGTCTTGTTATAAGTAACATTCAGGGTATTGACCTTGCCGGATTTGAACTCGACAGCACTGGTAACCTCCTTCGTGATTTCCTGCTGTCCATTCTCGGCGGTTACGGATATCTTAAGTTCGCTTCCAGCTGCAGCTGTGAAAGGTTTTACGGCAAGATAAAAGTTTCCGGTTCCTCCAGCAGCAATGGCACCTGCGCCATCATCTACCGAAAGAGTAGCAGTTTTGCTTACGTAGCTGGCTCCGCTGCCGACGAAACCGATATTATCCGGATCTGTAAAATCTATATAATATGTTCCCACCAGATTATCTTCGGCAGTAAGCGCAATGCCGGAGACATTTATGGCGGAAGCAGTAGCGTTCGTTACAACAACCTTCATAAGGGTTGTGACATTCTTCATAACGATTTCGGGTTTATCCGAAGAAGGAACACCTGCCGCCACACCTACGACCGGGAAGTTCTTTCCGGCAACGTGTGCCCTCGAATCAGAAGCCTTCTGGACCTGGACACCGCTTGCAGAACTGCCGACAGTGGCATATCCCGCACTGGTATTGGCAGGGGTCTTGATCTGGGAGGTGTAAGGATAGAATGCAAACCAGTCATAGGTAGAGCTGGTTTCAAGAGCAGAAGCAAGACTGCCTTCAAAATCAACGGTCGATCCGTCTTCACTTGCGATGAATTCTCCGTCGTTGACATAGGTCGTAGTTCCTGCAACAGCATGGAACACGTTGATAGCATCGTTCTTGGCCCATTTTGTCTTGACTCCGTCATTGACGGTCTTGAGTTCTGCATTGGCAGCTCCAATGGTAAAAGGAACGCCTTCGGTGACGGGAGCGGTTTCGAACCTTTCGCATCCGGAAAGGGCAATGACAGCTGCTGCCATGATGCCCGGGAGAATAGTTCTTGTCTTCATCATGGGGCTGCTTAAAAATTAAACGTTACGCCATCTTCCCAGTCCTCAATTCTTCCGGAATTGGAAACTGTATCGCTGGCACAAAGGACTCCGCCGGTCTTGGCACAAAGAGCCTTGCAATCGGGAGCGGCATAGGCCTCCCGAACAACTAAATTAGAGTTAAACTTTGTCATATCTATTATAGACTGTCTTTGCACGAAAATCTTGCAAATTTAATTAAAAAAAGCGATTAATCCCATGCTTGAACCAATTATAGTTTTAGCTATATTTGTTTGTTATGAAAAGAATCATTTACTCACTTGTATTTTTATGCTTCATACTGCCGTTGACGGCTAAAAGTTATGAACTGAAATCCCCTGACGGCTGTATAACACTCGGAATAAGCACCGGCAACAGTGTCTGCTGGACGCTGTCCCGCAATGGTGTAAGTTTGATTAAACCATCCGAAATAGCCCTTACTCTTGCTGACGGGACCATTTACGGCGGGAAGACTGCCATACGCAAGGCGCAGCGTCGCAGCGTTTCCCAGACTATTCCAACTCAAAACTTCAAACGCGCAACTGTCCACGACAGTTTCAACGAGCTTAAACTCTGCACGAAAGATTTCGACATTGTCTTCCGAGCCTATGACGACGGCGTGGCATACCGCTTCATTACTCACAAGGCGGTGACCATCGCGTCGGAAACCGCACAGTTCAGCCTTGCAGGCGACTGGCCCATGTGGGTGCCATATGTGCGTGGAAAAGGGACGTTCGAAAAGCAGTTCGACAATTCTTTCGAAAATGATTACATGCATTTCTCAGCCAGCAGCTGGGATGCTTCCCGGCTTGCCTTCCTTCCTCTTACGGTTGACGGGCCCGGCGGAGTAAAACTCTGCTTTACCGAAGCGGACCTTCTTAACTATCCCGGAATGTACCTGAACATCCCCGACGGAGGGACCACCCTGCAAGGAGTGTATGCCCCATATCCTAAAGATGTCATACAGGGCGGACACAACATGCTGCAAGGCAAGGTTAAGACAAGAGAACCTTTCATATATAAAGGCTCTGCCGCCGAGGCTCTGCCATGGAGGGTCGTGGCGGTAGCGGAGCATGCCCGCAATCTCGCCGAAAGCGATCTTGTCTGGAAGCTGGCAAAACCCGCCGAAGGCGATTTTTCGTGGGTGCGACCCGGCAAGGTGGCCTGGGACTGGTGGAACGACTGGAACCTGTACGGAGTAGATTTCCGCGCCGGCATCAACAACGACACATACAAATACTACATTGACTTTGCAGCATCACATGGCATTGAGTATGTGATCCTCGACGAAGGCTGGGCGGTGAACAAGAAAGCCGACCTCTTCCAGGTGGTACCTGAACTGGATCTCGGAGAGCTGTCGTCTTATGCTATTTCGAAGGGGGTCGGACTGATCCTCTGGGCCGGATACTGGGCATTCAACAGGGATATGGAAACCATCTGCAGCCATTACTCCAAAATGGGGATAGCAGGATGGAAAATAGATTTTCTCAACCGCGATGACCAGGATATGGTAGCCTTCTGCGAGAAAGCGGCAAAAACCGCTGCTAAATACCACCAGATAGTTGATTTTCACGGAGTTTACAAACCGGCAGGCCTCACCAGAACCTGGCCCAATGTCTTGAATTTCGAGGGAGTGAACGGACTTGAACAGCTCAAATGGTCGAAGGACTTCGACATCGTCACATACGACGTAACCATTCCTTTCACCCGCTATGTTGCAGGACCGGCAGACTATACCCAGGGAGCGATGCGAAATGCTAAAAAAGATAATTACAGACCGGTTAATTCCGAACCTGTAAGCCAGGGTACAAGATGCCATCAACTCGCCGAATATATTGTGTTTGATGCCCCGTTTACGATGCTCTGCGACTCCCCTTCCAACTATTTGAAAGAACCCGAGTGCACACGTTTCATTGCCTCTGTTCCAACCGTATGGGATGAGACCATTGCTCTTGACGGACAAATTGGAGAGTATGTGGTGATTGCCCGGCGCAGCGGATCAAAATGGTATATAGGAGGATTGACCAACTGGGAAGCACGGGATATTTCCATCACCCTTCCTTCCGAAATAGCCGCAACGGCAGCGACAAGTGCAGAACTTTGGCGCGACGGCATCAATGCCGACAGAGCGGCTTGCGATTATAAGCGTGAAAGCATCCCGCTGAATAATCCTCTCTCCGTCCATCTTGCCCCCGGCGGAGGCTTCGTACTGGTGCTGGAATAATCACACTTAGACCTATAGCAACGACATCCTGTATCCGAAGGTTACCCCCAGAGATGCAGGATGTTCGCTATAATAGTTGTCCACGTCCGCCGTACCGCGGAAATGCCATGAGAATCCCGGCTGGGCGAAAAGTGCACTGCTGCCGGAAAGACGGATCTGCAGCCCGGCGCCGGCATTAAGCGACCAACGCCTGTCCACGATCGGGAATCTGTCAAATCCATTGCCAGTACGTGAACCGTCCAGGAACTGATCGGTTCTGGTTGCTGTTCCGACGCAGGTCTCGTACATGGGCCCGCAGCAGAAATAGATATCGAAGATCTTCCAGCTCAGGGCATTCCAATGGAGATACAAAGGAATGCCCACGTAGTTCATTCTCCGCTCAGTGAATGATTCGGATCTGCCCGATGTGGTAGAGGACTCGGAACGCAATGTGGTTGAAACGATACCGGTCTCCAGCCCCCAGCCATTTTGAAAGCCTAATATCAGTCCAATAGCAAGCCGTGCGGACTGGGAATATGTGCTTGTGGTGGTGCTGGCCTTGTTACGGCTCAGCATCGAAATGTCTGCAGACCCGGCGGTCGAAGGGGAGGATGATTTGGTACCTGGGATGCCCTGAATCCCATATCCGGAACTTACCGAAGAAATGTTCTGGGCCATAAGGCCGGTGGCCGAAAAGCCTGCCTGAAGGCGTAAGGGCTTTTTCGTCTTCAGAACGGGGGTAATTTGCTGACGGCTCTCAGTTTTTTTAGGTTCCGCCGGCAAAACAGGGGCAATTTGCTCGCGGGAAGTATCGACAGCCACCGCTGTCTCCGGCACGGAATCGTCCGGTTCAGGCTCCGTGCTGACCGCTTCCGGTTCTGCATCGGCTCTTTCCTGCAGCACATCAGGAATCTCCGGCTCTGCATCAGCCGGCCCGGTTCCGTCACCGGGCCGTACGGACGGCTTCACATCGGCCTTCAATCGTGCAGCCTTCGTTTCCTTAACAGGCGTTTCCGGCTCCTCAGCCTTTTCCACCGGCTCTTCCGACATTTCTTCTAAAGGCTGCACCTGCGCAACGGCATCTCCCGGGACGAGTGAGATGGAAGCAGGACGCACCGGCCACAGCAACACGGCAATGACGACAGAAGCGGCAAGAGCGAGGGCTCCAACTGAATACCACCATGCAATCGCCCGACGGCGATGCGGTTTCATGCCGGCCTGGACCGCGTCCCACAGTCCTTCCGGTTCGGTTTCGGAGTAGTTTTCGAGCCTCTCCGAAAGCGAGTCTGTCCAATCTTTTCTATTCATTGCCATGTTCTTTCATCCAAAGTTTAATATTCTTTGCAAGAAGCGCCCTTGCCCTGAAAAACTGCGATGCCGACGAATCCTCCTTGATGCCCAGCAGGCCTGCTATCTCCCTATGCGACTTCTTTTCAAACACATACAGATTGAAAACAGTCCTGTACCCGTCCGGGAGTTCCCTGATCATGGACTGCAGCACTTGCGGAGGGATGTCCGGAAGCGCGGGCAGGTCCTCATCGTCTTCAGCGACATCCGGAAGATCGTCCACAAACTTCAGCCTCGACGATGCCGCCAGGGCTTTAAGAGAGGCGTTCACCACTATCTTCGACGCCCATGCTTTCAGGCTCCCCTCTCCCCGGTATTCGAAGCGGCCGGCATTTCGGAAAATCTTAACGAACGAATCCTGAAGGATATCCTTCACATCGGCCGTGTCCGGCACATAACGGGAACACACCGCGGTGAGCAATCCTGCATAGCGCTCGTAAAACAGACGCATTCCGGCAGGATCCCCGCTGCGGAGCAACTCCAACAGTCCGGCCTCGTTCAGATCATTCCCGACTTTTGAAGGAGTACTTCTTTTCAGAAAGCTTCCCTGCACAATTCGTCCACTTAAGCGTCAAAGTCTTATATTCCCCTCCAGTCGAAGGTAAATCATTGATATCGAAATATATCAGAGCATCCGTCTGTTCTTTTCGGGCATCTCCGCAGGCATCATGCCGAAGTTGCAGTTCATAGGGATCTTCTGCATTTGTTCCGGCCACTACGGCCAGTTTGTGCTGCACGGCTCCATTCCCCCACCAGGTTGAATAATGAAGCGTAAGAAATCCGTCTTCCACCCCTGTCATCCAATCGTCCAGAATATCCAGTCCGTCGGAGCCGGAGACATCCGAATCCGTAGTATATCGGCCCTCCTCCAGAGCTTCCGCCCACTCTACTCTGGTCTTTTTCCCATAAGACCCCACTGTCTGCGGGAAAATATAAAGACGGCAGTAAAGACGGCACACCTTCTCGAAACGATCCTGCCAGTTTTCAGGGAAAAGCCGTTCGTTGTCGCTGATCTGGAAGTAGACCGTATCGTCAGGCGACTGCTTTATGCTTACGATTGCCGTCACCCATCCGTAGGAGGGATTGTCGGCGTCGAACTGCGGGTACATCGCATCTTTGGCGCAAGACAGTGCCAGGCAGGAAATGGCAAGTGCGGTCAGTATGTTTTTCAAGTGCATCACGTAATAATAATCCGCAAAAAAATAAATCTTGCACGAAAATATCATTTTTTTCCGGCTTTCATGCAAGATTGCACAAAATCGGGATTTAAAGGGTAAAAGTAACATCATGAAAAAGATTATCATACCCATCATCGCGGTGGCTGCAGCAGTTGCCACGGTATCATGCAGCAAAGACGGATTCTATGGCTCAGGATTCTACGCGCCGGAACTAATTGCTGACGGCGAAGGTCAGCCCACAGGCGACAACTTTGCCACCACCAAGGAAAACGACTTTGTAAAGACATCCAAGCAGCCTCTGTCCACATTCTCGGTTGATGCGGACGGAGCCACATACGCATATATGAGAAGATGCGTGCGCGCGGGCCTCCTTCCCGGACCGGATGCTGTACGCATTGAAGAATACCTCAACTACTTTACCTTCGATTATCCTGAACCTTCCGGAGAGGAAATGGTTGCGATCAATGCTGAAGTAGGAGAATGCCCCTGGAGCGCCGGTCACAAGCTCCTGCGTCTAGGACTGAAAGGAAAGAGCCTTGCGGATAGCGAGATTCCCGATGCGAACTACATACTCCTGATTGACACCTCCGGCTCCATGAACGGCTATGACAGAATCGATCTTCTGAAAAAAGGTCTGGTTTCGATGATTGACTACATGAAGCCTTCCGACCGCATTGCGATCATCACCTATTCTGGGGAGGTGAAGAAAGTACTGGAATCAACCCTTGTAAAAGATAAGTCTATAATCAAAAAGGCCATCAACAAACTGATAGCAAGCGGAGGCACTGCCGGAGGAGCGGCAATGAAGATGGCCTACGATGAAGCGACGGCTCACTATGTAACAGGAGGGAACAACCGCATCATCATGTGCACCGACGGCGATTTCAACGTGGGGGTCACTTCTACCGATGCGCTCGTGGAAATGGTGGAGAGCTATCTCGACAAGGGTATCTACCTCAGCATCATGGGATTCGGGATGGGGAACTTCCAGGATTCCAGGATGGAGAGTCTTTCAAACCACGGCAACGGCACATACAACTATATTGATTCAGAAGAGGAAATGATGAAGGTATTCGTGAACGAGCGCAGCCGGTTCTTCAGCGTTGCGAATGACACGAAATGTCAGGTGGGATTCAATCCGGAGACTGTGGACAGTTATCGTCTGATCGGTTACGAGAACAGAGTGATGAACAACGAGGACTTCGAGAACGACAAGAAAGATGCTGGAGAGATCGGTGCGGGACAGACCATTACCGCGCTATACGAAATAATCCCCGCCGAAGGCTTCGCGGCAGAAGGGAAACTTGCAGAATTCAATGTGCGGTACAAGAAGGTCCTGGGACAAGACAGCCGCGCGCTCAGCATGAGCGTCCCCTGTACTGTGGCGGAATCGGAGAATCTGAACCTCGCAGCCGGGCTCGCCGCTTACGGATTGACCCTGAGGGATTCCGAGTACAAAGGCGAAGCCAGCATCAGCATGGCGCAGGAACTGGTTGGCGACGCACTCAGTTTCGACCCCCACGGTTTCCGTAAGCAGCTTCTGGAGCTCATGAAAAAAGCAGAGTCGCTGAGGACACCCCGCTAAAGTGCCGAAGGCAGTATTCCCGGAACAAAATCTTTAGCAGTTGTTCCGGGAATACTGCGAATTCGGGAACAATTTGCCAAAATTGCATGGTTTGTTTCGGAAATGCTGGCATTTCCGGAACAAATTTGCTTTCCGCATGCCCATTAAAAAGAGAAGCTATCATAATAAAAAAGGACGGCCTTATTCAAGCCGTCCTAGGGTGCGGGAGATCAATGCACTATAATGCCTTGGCAAGCCATTCATTTTCAATGATTTAAGATATAGTTAGATAATGATTGGTGTAAAATAGGTAAAAAATTAGGCATTAGGATAAATCAGTTGTTTAACCTTTTCATTATATGCCTCAACCTTAGATATATACGGCTCTACATCCTCTTTTGTCCAATCCATAAAGTAATCATAATCGCCTGTATGGCGCATATTCTGAAGCCTTGCAAGCAATGCGCCGTCCTCTTTGGATAGTATCTCGGATTTCACAAAATG
>CACXHM010000149.1 GCA_902767465.1 uncultured Bacteroidia bacterium | reverse complement strand
GCATAGGTAAAATCAGGCCAGTTGTCCTGTGCCAAATTGACAGTCCGGTATGCAGATCCGTCAACGGAGTAGGACGTAGTGGCAGAAACTGGCTGCTCAGCAGGCTGGTTTGCCTTTACGATCCCGAATGCAGCCGCAGTACTGAGGAGTACAGAAACAATGATTGTAATCATATTCTTGTTCATATCGTTAATATTTGTACATTCTGTTTTGCATCGGAACAAAAAATCAAAAGATATGCCAAGATTTTAATCTTTAATTCCTATATTTGCCGTGATTAAAGAAAGTTATATGGAATTCAACGTTTCAAGTGCAGAACTTCTCAAGGCTATGACCGACGTTTCAAAAGCCGTCCCGGTCAAAACAACCTTGACTATATTGGAAAACTTCCTTTTCGTCATCAAGGACGGAAAGCTCGAAATCACCGCTTCCGACCAGGAACTCACGCTCCGCACGTCGGTTCAGGTCGAAGGTGCCGGCGAGGGAAGCATAGCGGTACCCGCCCGTCAGATGATAGACCTTTTCAAAACCCTGCCGGATCAGCCGGTGAATATCCGCACCACTTCCGATTCTTCTTTCGAATGCGTATGGGCAAACGGTAATTCCGCCCTCCCCTTCTTCCCTGCAGAGGATTTTCCTCAGATAAAGGGTGCCGGAGATGATGCAGTCACCGTAACATTCCCCGCAGAGAGTCTTGTTGAAGGCATCAGCGGCACCATATACGCCACTGCCGACGACGAAATGAGGCCGGCGATGAACGGTATCTACTTCGATATCACTCCCGAATCCACCACTCTCGTGGCATCGGATTCCCATAAGCTCATCTGCTACACTCTCCCCGATGTCCAGGCTTCCCAGGCTGCATCGTTTATACTTCACAAAAAGCCCGCCGGAGTACTCAAAGCCATCGTAGACAAAGCAGGAGACAATGTCAGCGTCAGCTTCGACAACGCCACCGCAGTTTTCAGTTTCGGCGACACCATGATGGTCAGCCGTCTGGTGGTGGGCAAATATCCCCGCTACCGCGACGTCATCCCGCAGAACAATGCCAATATCCTAAAGATAGACCGCGAATTGATTCTCGGAACCGTTCGTCGCGTGGCAGTATGCGCAAACAAAGCATCCAACCATATCAAATTCGAATTCAAGCCCGGCCAACTCGAAATCACCGCACAGGATCTCGGATTCGCCACCGAGGCCTACGAAAAAATCGAATGTGACTACAGCGGCACCGACCTTGTCATCGGTTTCAAATCTTCTTTCCTCATCGAAATTCTTTCGAACATGAGCTGCGAGACTGTGGTAATGAAATTTGCCGACGCCCGAAGGGCTGCGCTCATCGTTCCCTCCGAAGAAGAATCCGAAAGAGAAAGGATCTGCGGCATCCTGATGCCGATAATGGTTTCATAACAGCATTAAATCATGGACCTGAATCTCGAGAGGCCTCTGCTTTTCTTCGATATAGAAAGTACGGGCCTCAACATTCCGACTGATTCTATCATCGAACTAAGTTTTGTAAAAGCATTTCCCGGGCATCCCGATCCGGATATTAAAACATGGAAAATCCGGCCATGGGACTACGAACGGAATTGCCAAAGGCATATTAGCGAAGAAGCCTCCAAGGTGAACGGAATCACGGATGAAATGCTCCGCGACTGTCCCCTGTTCATAAAAGTGGCGGCCGAAATTGCTGACTGGCTGCGTGGCAGCGACCTTGCCGGTTTCAATTCGGCAAAGTTCGATCTTCCGATGCTTGCCGAGGAATTCGAACGTGTGAAACAATACTGCCGCAGCAAGATTGCAGCTGTGAGCACTCCCGCCGCCTCGAAGATGGAAGCCGAAGAGCTTCTCGCAAAAGTGGATATCGACCTGCACGAGCCCCTGATGGTAGATGTACAGAGTATCTACCATTTCATGGAGCCACGAAACCTTCGGGCTGCTTACCGCTTTTATTGTGGAGGCGAGGATTTCGAGAACGCACATGAGGCCGAAGCCGATACACTCGCCACATTCGAGGTGCTCAAAGCGCAGTTGGACCGGTACAAAGAGCCCGACAAATACCACGAACAGGTGCTGAAAAACGATGTCAAGAGCCTGGCCGCGTTCGTAGGCAGGAAATATGTCGATTTTTCAGGCCATCTCATCCTGAACGACAAGGGTGAGGCTCTGATCAATTTCGGAAAACACAAGGGACGCACTGCCCGTGAAGTATGGCAGAGCGAGCCTTCCTACTTCAAATGGATACAGGAAGGCAGCTTCACCCTGGACACCAAAGCCTGTTTCGAACGCCTTGCCGCATCGTTCAAGGCCGAACGCGATGCAGCTTCAAAACGCCCTGCCACCGAATCGGAACTGCAGGGACTTAAAGACAAATTCAACGGAAAACTTTTCTGATGAGACTTATACCTATCTACACCTGGAACAAGGGAATACGTAATTTTGACATACGAAGCAAACGCTTTTCCAAACAGCCGTGGGCCCAGGGAGTGATACTCCTGTGCTGCGTGCTGGTTGCCATGCTGCTCGCCAATCTTCCCTTCACCAGCCATCTGTACCATTCATTCCTCGAAACCACACTCACCATACATGCCGGAAGTCCGGACGGGAGCATTAACATCTTCTTCCCGCGTGACATGACAGTGGAGAAGTTCATCAACGACATCCTGATGGTCGTTTTCTTCTTTACGGTCGGCCTCGAGATCCGCCGGGAGATAGCATACGGCGAACTTTCTTCTCCCAGGAAAGCCCTGATGCCCGTCATCGCGGCATTCGGCGGCGTGATTGCCCCGGCACTTATCTACACTCTGATAAACCATGGCACCGCAGCTTCATCCGGTTGGGGTATTCCTACCGCTACCGACATTGCCTTTGCAGTGTGCATCCTTTCCGTCCTGGGCGACAGGGTCCCGGTTTCCCTGAAGGTGTTCCTTACGGCGCTCGCCATTGCAGATGACCTGATTGCAATTCTGGTAGTAGCCCTGTTCTACGGAGGGACAATCAAACTCGGTATTCTTGCCATCGCATTTGCGGTGATAGTATTGACCTTCCTCCTCCGCAAACTCGGCGAAAAGAATATGTTTCCATACATATTGCTGGCCCTTGTAGTATGGGCGCTTTTCTATTATTCCGGCATACACGCAACCATGTCCGGAGTAGTAATGGCATTCCTGATACCATCTTCCCCACGTTACAACAAATCGCAGTTCCAACATAAGTGGAAGAAATACTCGGCCCGTTTCGAAGAGTTCGCCGACGTGCCGTCCAATGCCTTCCCCAACGGACCGCAGAGGCATTGCCTCAAGAAGTTGAGCGCCATAGGAAACGGATCGATGGACATGACGTACAGACTCGAAACAGCCCTCTCCCCCTGGGTTAATTTCCTGATCATGCCGGTCTTTGCACTTGCGAATGCAGGTGTTGAGATTGCAGATGTGAGCTATTTCAATGTCTTCCGTTATGATCCGATGCTTGGCAGTGTAAGCATGGGCATATTCCTTGGTCTGCTGCTCGGAAAGCCTATTGGCATCACGCTTTTCAGCTGGATTGCAGTGAAATGCAAGGCGGGCGAAATGCCATCCGGCGCCTCATGGCCCATGTTCTTTGCTGTTGCCTGCCTTGGAGGCATAGGCTTTACCATGTCTATATTCGTAGATACGCTCTCCTTCGGCGGACAGGCTCCGGAAGTCATGAACGCAATGCGCGACATGGGAAAGATTGCTGTTCTTCTCGGTTCGGTCAGCGCCGGAATCCTGGGTTCGGCACTCGTAAACGTCGCCGGAAAGTTTGAGAATCGTAAAAAATAACTATATTTGCATTCCCGTTCCTTGTGGACGGCACGCCACTTTAGCTCAGCGGTAGAGCAGCGCATTCGTAACGCGCAGGTCGGGAGTTCAAATCTGCCAAGTGGCTCTTTTCAAGGGTTTGCGCCAGTCGGCCGCAGACCCTTTTTTGCTGCACATGATCAGGTCGAACAGGTCGTGCATGAAATGGCAGGATTTTAAACACGCGGTGGCGTTTTTCGTGGGAACCGTGCGTGAAACCCGGCCTTTTTATGCACGGACGGAGTGAAGGATGGCCTATTCAGGGCTT
>CACXHM010000148.1 GCA_902767465.1 uncultured Bacteroidia bacterium | reverse complement strand
TGGAAACCTTTCCCTGCCGTGCTTCGCGGCAAGGTCCGTTTGCAACGCTCCACAATCACAAATCCCATAGCCGTGGGTGACAGGGTCAGATACTCTATTGCAGCAGAGAACAAAGCTGTTATTACTGAAATTCTGCCGAGACGCAACTATGTGATCCGCAAATCTACCAACCTCAGCCGCCAGGCGCATATTATTGCCGCGAATCTGGATCAGGCCGTAATCGCAGTCAGCCTGTTCTTCCCCGAAATCAAGCTTCCCTTCCTCGACAGAATGCTGGTAACCTGCGAAGTCTATAAGATTCCGGTAGTAATAGCCCTCAACAAGGTGGATTTGTACCGCAGCGAGGCTCCTGAGGCAGTGGCGGAATTTCGCCGCATCTACGAAGGAGCCGGCTACCGTGTGATAGAAACATCTTGCATGACAGGCGAAGGGATCGACAAACTGCGGGAGGCCTGCAGCGGCCGCCTGAGCCTGTTTTCGGGCGAATCCGGAGTAGGAAAATCATCTCTCATCCACGCCATCGACCCCTCGCTCGACCCCAAAATCGGGCAGATATCCGTCGCACACCTTCAAGGCAAGCATACCACCTCGCTTTACGAAATGTATCCTATCAGCGGTCCTTCCCCCGTGCCAACGGGTTATCTGATCGACTCCCCCGGTCTGAGAGGCTTCGGACTGGTGGAACTGGAGAAGGAGGAAATTGCAAAATACTTTCCGGAAATGCTCCGGGCATCGGAAGGGTGCCGCTTTACACCATGCACCCATACCCACGAACCCGGCTGCGCCGTCAAGGCCGCCGTCGAAGAGGGGACCATCAGCGCCGAACGCTACAATTCATACCTCGGCATGCTGGAAGACGACGGCAAGTTCAGAAAAGGATAAAACTCTTAATATCATGACAACAGGAAACGTACGCCCTGCCGACATGGAGCGGATCACTACTCCCGCCCTGGCAAAAAAATTCATTGATGAACAGATTTCGGATCTGCGTGCTCAAATTGGGAATAAAAAAGTGCTGCTTGCTCTTTCGGGGGGCGTTGACTCTTCGGTGGTTGCAGCCCTGCTGATCAAGGCAGTCGGCAGGCAGTTGGTGTCGGTACACGTGAATCACGGACTCCTGCGCAAGGGTGAACCCGAGCAGGTGGTGCGGGTCTTCCGCGACGAACTCGGCGCAAACCTTGTGTATGTCGATGCTACCGACCGCTTCCTCGACAAACTTGCAGGGGTGTCGGATCCGGAACAGAAACGCAAGATAATCGGAGCGGAGTTCATCCGGGTGTTCGAAGAAGAAGCCCGCAAGCTCGACGGCATCAGTTTCCTGGCACAAGGAACCATCTACCCCGATATAGTGGAATCCGGCCCTGTTAAGAGCCATCACAACGTGGGCGGCCTGCCGGAAGACCTGCAGTTCGAACTGGTAGAACCTATCAAACTTCTCTTCAAGGATGAGGTTCGTGTAGTAGGAAAGGAACTGGGCCTGCCCGACAACATGGTATTCCGCCAGCCGTTCCCAGGCCCCGGACTGGGAGTACGCTGCACCGGCGCCATCACCCGTGATCGCCTGGAGGCTCTCCGTGAAAGTGATGCCATCCTCCGCGAAGAATTCGCCAAAAATGGCCTGGAAGGCAAGGTCTGGCAGTATTTTACGATTGTTCCCGATTACAAATCTACCGGCGTGAAAGAGGGCAGGCGCAGCTGGGACTGGCCGGTTATCATCCGTGCCGTCAACACCCGTGACGCCATGACTGCTACAATAGAGGAGATTCCCTACAAGCTGCTGCACCACATCACTCAGCGCATCATTACGGAGGTTCCAGGAGTTAACCGCGTGCTGTACGACCTCACCCCGAAGCCTACCGGAACCATCGAATGGGAATAAAAATCCATGTGAAAGCTCTCGACCGCGAAATACTCCGTCTGGCTCTGCCCAGCATACTGGCCAACATCACCGTGCCGCTGGTGGGGTTGGTGGATACTGCTGTGGCCGGACATCTTAACGCGGCGAACGGTTCCTGCGCCGAATTTATCGGAGGCATCTCCGTGGGAGCAATGATCCTCAGTGTCATCTACTGGAATTTCGCGTTCCTGCGCGCTTCCACCGGAGGGCTTACCGCCCAGGCTTTCGGAAGGGCGGAGATGCTGTCGTCTTCGACGGATGGAGGCGTGTCCAGCGAATGCGCCGCCATTTTGAAACGGGCGCTTAAACTCTCCTTTGGTTTTGCCGCTTTGCTGCTGGTTGTTGGCTGGCCGATATCCCGTCTCGCACTTTTCTTCAGGACAGCAACTCCGGGAGTTGCCGAATTCGCCATCCAGTATATCCTCATACGTATCTGGGCGGCACCTGCCACCCTTTCACTGATGGCATTGAAGGGCTGGTTCATAGGCATGCAGGACACACGCAGTTCAATGTACACCGACCTCATCGTCAACGTGGTCAACATTGTCGCAAGCATCATCCTCACCCTCGGCATCGGGAAATGGAACGGTATCGGTTTCCACGGCATCGCCCTCGGCACGGTCATCGCCCAGTACACAGGGCTGCTTACCGCCGCAGTCATATGCATACGAAAATACCGTATCCTTGCTGTATGTTCCGAGAAACAGGATCAAGACACCGATACCAGAAACTTTTTCAACCTCAACACCGACCTCTTCATACGGTCCCTCTGCTTTTCCGGCATCTACCTTGGATACACCTATCTCGCCTCGCTCTACGGTGAAACCCTGCTTGCAAGTGCAAACATCATGATGAACCTGCTGATGATATTCTCATATTTCACAGACGGATTCGCTTATGCGGGGGAAGCCCTTACCGGACGTTTCATTGGAGAAAAGGACCCCGTCATGCTGCGCAGCAGCGTCCATGCCACATTCCGCTGGAGTTTCGGAGTGGCAGGTTTCTGGGTGCTGATCTACCTGATTGCCGGGCCGTTTATGCTGGATGTAATGAGTTCAGACAAAGGTTTGATCGACACATGCTCCCGCTATCTACCATGGCTGCTTGTGATGCCCCTTGTCGGATGTGCGGCATTTACATGGGACGGCATCTACATTGGAGCCACAGCCTCAAAGGGAATCAGGAATTCGATGATAGCGGCACTGCTTGTCTTTATCGCAGTATGGTTCGCTGGCCTTGTGCTGCTGCGGGCGCTCGCCGGACCTTCCGGAGTATCCCCGACCACCGCCATCCATCTTCTTATGGCAGCATACTTCGCCCATCTTCTGGCAAGATCGGTCTGGCTGACCATGCGATGCCACAAGGATATTTACCTTGCTTTGCAGGAATAGCTGTGAGTTTGGTTCCCGGCAGGGTCAAATGTTGCAAGTGAGACACCTGTCCCGTCCACAGTCACCTCCATCCGCTCACAGTTGCTGTTCACAACCACAGGGAAATTTGCGTCGGATACTTTCCCGGGCTCATCGACGCGCCACCTGTGCAAATGAGCGGCAATCCAAAGGCTGATTCCAGCCTTGTTCAGTACAGGCACGATGCGCTCGCACAGCACGCGGTCTCCAAACCATCCGTTTTTGTCCGGAGGAATATGGCCGATAACGATCCGGACCTGTGACCTTCGGAACTCTTCGGACGCTACAACATCTGCGAGCCACTCAGCCTGCTCCTTCATATAAGGCTCCGACAGCATGGTTCCGCCATACTCTATGTCATTGTCCGGCTTGTCTTCGCATGTATCCAGAAAAATAAAAAAGAATTTGCCATAAGATGCCGTCCAGTATGGTTTCCCCTCCGGCAGATCCGCATAGTCAAACCAATACTTCGTGTCCTTTCCGCGGAACTCATGATTCCCGCGCATATTGTAGAGAGGAATGCTTCCGCCAAGGTTCTTTGCACCGGTACGGAGGTATGTGTCGCGAATCTTTTCCCTCCTGGCAAGGGAACTCACCATATCTCCGTTGAAAACCACGAAATCCAGTTCTTCGGGCTTTGCCCCTTTCATGAGGACATTCAGCACGGAATCTTTTTCATGGATGTCGTTGTAGACATCGAAGCGCACCCTGTCATAGTCTTTACAGAGCGTCGCAGTCCTGTATGGATTCTTCTTGTACACATCGCTTCCCCATGCCCTGGTGTAATCCACATTACCGGGGCCGTCAAAATACTTAACCCCTTTCATCATTATGCGATAGCGATATGCAGTGCCGGGCTCAAGGCCATCCACGCGCACTTTATGCATGGTGCTGATAACCTGGTTTCCGAACCCGCGCATATCATAGAACTTCTTTCGGTCCCTGTTGTAGAAATGGGATCCGTCATCTGCCGCCACCTCCACCCATGCAACTGCATCCATGTTCGACTCCCACACTACAGTAAACCCGGTTGTGGAAGGATTCTGGATATACGGACCACAGACCGGAAATACTTTTTCAGGAGTGCCGCCGACCTTTGCCGCCGTTCCCGCCTGGACGGTCAGCACCATCAACAGAGATGTTAACAGAGAAAAAAATCTTTTCATTTCCTATCCTTTATGTTTATTACAAAGATAATTATTTTTATCACACCTCTGCCCCGTTTCAGTTTACTGATTCACAATATGCTACATATCAAAGCTTTACCATGTTTATCCCTGGTGCATTTTCACCAGAGACAAAAGTGCTAAAGCGATGTGAAGCAATCTGTTATGAATCAGAAAAAAAACGAAAGATTATTAGTAACTTTGCGCGATATGATAAATAGACGGAATAAAGGCGGGAAAGGCTCCCGCAGCAGCCGGAAAGGTTCCGGTAAGCCGGCAAAGAGTTGCCCGGTATTCGAAGGACGCGTCCAGATGACCCGCGAAGGGTTTATATTCGTGATTGTGGACGGACAGGATGATGACATTTTTGTTAAAGCGGCAAAGACCAGAGGCGCTCTCGACGGAGACATCGTCAAGGTGGCGGTAACCAAAAAGAGCGGGCCCGCAGCCTCATCCAGGGCTGGTGCCAAGGCAGTACGCAAGCGTGAGGGGGAGGTGATCGAGATTGTGCAGCGAAGCGGAAAACAGTTCGTAGGAATTTACCATACCATAGGCGCACAGGCCTGGGTGCTGATGCAAAGCAAGAACATGCCCTACGATATTGAAGTGGATGCCGAAGAGGCGGCGAAGCTGGGAGCAAAGAGTGGCATGAAAGTCTCCGCGATAGTTGACAGATGGAACCGGGGAGATTCTTCCCCCGTGGGGCACGTGGCCGATGTGCTCGGATTCCCCGGAGAGAACAACACCGAGATGCATGCCATCCTCGCTGAATTCAACCTCCCTTATAAATTCGAAAAAGAAGTGGAAGATGCGGCAGACAGCATCTCCGAGCAGATAACGGAAAATGACCTCAAGGGGCGGAAAGACTTCAGACACACTTTCACCTTTACTATTGACCCCGCCGATGCCAAGGATTTCGACGACGCCCTGTCGTTCAGAAAGCTGGGTAACGGCAACTTCGAAGTCGGTGTGCATATCGCGGATGTTTCCTGGTATGTTACTCCCGGATCAGCAGTAGATAAAGAAGCCCGCGAGCGCGGCACCAGCGTGTATCTGGTAGATCGCACGGTTCCCATGCTTCCGGAAAAGCTGTGCAACAAGCTCTGCTCGCTGCGCCCGCACGAAGACAAGCTCACATATTCGGTTGTCTGTGAAATCACGCCCAAGGCAGAGATCAAGAGCCGCTGGATAGGCCGGACGGTCATAAATTCGGACTTCCGCCTGGACTACGATCAGGCGCAGGAAATCATAGAAGCTGCGAAGGTTTCGGGTTCTACATCTGAAACCGTCTCGCTCCGCGAGACCCCTCCCAGCGGAGCTGGGCCCCTCCCTCTCAGCGTGC
>CACXHM010000147.1 GCA_902767465.1 uncultured Bacteroidia bacterium | reverse complement strand
GCATCACCGTCAACAGCATCTGCCCCGGTTACTTCTACACCGACCTCACCACCGCAACTCTGGATTCCGATTACTTCCAGGCGATCGCAAAAAACAACATCCCTCTCGGTCGCTACGGCAAACAGGGCGAACTCGACACCTGCGCACTCTTCCTCGCATCTCCTGCCAGCACTTACGTAAATGGCCAGAATATTGCGGTTGACGGAGGATATACTTGTATTTAATCGCATTATAAAGCAATATTTTTGGAAGTCGGCTAAGATTTTTAGCCGGCTTTTTTTGTGGAGTATGGCCGTACGTTCGCACTTTATTCCTCTTTATGCTCAGGCGTGCGGCGTCTCTTCAGCTTGGGCTTTTCCCACAGGTGTCCTGCTCCCCCAAAAATACGGATCTTTTCCGTAGGGGGCCGCGTTCCCGGAAACCTGGACTTTGCAACTGTCGGCGAATCTCATTACTTTAAATTAAAACTTTAACCAGAAGACCACGAAACGTTCAACAAACGTTGTATATAGTCATATATGATTGAACAATAGACAAATAACTATCGCTAAACGTAAAATAGCAATTTTATACCTACACCCATTAAAACATAAAAAAGTATGCGAAAACAAAAAAAATCATAAATGTTTAACGTGAATATTTGGAGTTTTTACGCGGGGTTTCTACTTTTCGGAAAAACGAAAACTATGAAAAAGATTCTTGAAGTTCTGGATTATGGTAATCTCGATATCAGGTTCAATACCGATATCGATGTAAGTAAAACGCCCGAGGCTATCACTGAAACTATCGCCAAAACTACATGGGCAATGTCGACCAGCCTATGGGGAGGTAACGAGCAGTCGGTTATTGCCATGATTCGAGCCCTTGCAATCGCCGACCTCTCTTTAAGTTTCAACAGAACTGAAATGATCCGGTATATGGACGAAGCTTCGCTGAATATGGCGAAAACAATTCAGGAAGCTATGGATGCCGTTAGGCGCAATGGCGGCAAGGTGATGACTTTTGTGCCGGGAATAATGCCCGGCACAAGAAAGAGTTGATATGCGAAGGATTGTGAAAAAACAACTGCCAAATGGGATGGTCATGTATGTAAAACCGTTCCATGTCAGTATGGAGGGATTGGAGACGGCGGTATTGTGTCGCGATGATGAGGATTTTGATGTAATGGTGAAGGTTTTGTGCGTATGCGCGAAAAGAAAAAATGTCATTATCGTGATCTATGTCGTCGTTTCCAATCATTGCCATATAGCGTTGCTTTCCTCCTGTCAAGAGGATTCAGATGCGTATGCCTTGGAAATCAAGAGGATGTATTCTATGTGGTTCAGCAGAAAATACGGAGAGAAAGGTATAATGAAAAATGTGGATATGAAGGCTCTTCCTTTGGAAAACGATTGGCATGTCAGGAACGCTTTGGCATATATCCCGCGTAATGCGCTTGATAATGGATGCAATGTAAATGAGTACAGATGGTCTGGGTATCGTGCCATGTTTTGTGTTGATTCTCCGAAAGATGTTATCCGGGTGTCGTCCCTAAACAAACGGCAAAGATTGGAGATGATGCATACGGGAGAAGATTTGCGAAATGTCCCCTGGCTTTTGGACAGCGATGGGCACTTGGTCCCTTCCAGTTTTTGCGATCATTGTTATCTGGAACAGGTTTTTGAAAACGATCAGGCCTTTTTCATGAAAGTCGTAGGCGGCCAGAACAGCGCAGAAATGAAGAATATCTTGACTGAATTACCCAGGAAAATGCGTGTTGACAGCGAGGTTTTTAAATCAGTTCAGGAAATCTGCCTGAGGTGGTTTTCATCAAGTCTCGATCAATTGCCGGAAGAAAAGAAAATCCGGATAATCCCGTATGTGTACAGAACGATGAAAACTACGGTTCCCCAGCTGGCCCGGATTTTCGGAATGGAAAGGGAACGAATAGCCGGTATATTGGGAAAGATCTAATTTGGCGCAGGGGATCATTCCCACCAATACTGCCGTAGAATGCTCCTGGAGGTCGTTTCGACGGGAAAGGTCCCTTCCCTGAAATTCGACCATTCCCACAGGGGTGCCGTGTTACGCGTTCTCCGGGTCATTTCCGGTCTGCCATGTTGGGATGTTTCCGCTTTTTGACTGAAGCTGCATCAGTTGATACGAAAAATAACTATCTTTACGACGATTCCTGTCAGGAAATAGGAAAAGAATGCTGTGTGTAGGGGGAAGCATCCTGCGAAAGGAAAAGCATCCTGTGAAGGGAGGAGCATCCTGCGAGAAGGAAAGCATACTCAGAAATGGCATCCTATGAAAAGGAAAAGCGCCCTGAGAAATGAAGGCTTGCTGCGAAGGGGTAGCGCTCTGTGAAAGGAAAAGCATCCTGTGAAAGGAAAAGGTATGTACAAGATAGGGGATTATATTCATAACGGGTTGCTGTATCTGAACAATATGGCCCGACCGCGGCATAAGAAGCTGAGCCAGTTGATGATTTATGCCACAACAATCTGTCAGTCGCGCTGCAAACACTGTTCAATATGGCAGAAACCGCACGAAAGTCTCAGTTTGGATGAGATCAGGTCGATAGTCAGCAGCCGCTGCGTTACCAAAAAGACAGTGGTCGGCCTGGAAGGGGGAGAATTTGTGCTGCACCCACAGTATCGGGAGATTATGCAGTGGCTTCACGACAACCACCCATGTTATACGCTCCTGTCGAACGGGCTTGCTCCTGCAAAGGTGATAGATGCCGTGCGGGAATATAAACCTATCAGGTTGTATCTGTCGCTGGACGGTGATAAGCAGAGCTATCCCGGGGTGAGGGGAGTGGATGGTTACGATAAGGTGATAGAACTTATCGAGACCCTGAAGGATGAGGTCCCGATCTCCCTGATGTTCTGCCTTACGCCATGGAACGGTTTTGCCGATATGGATCATGTGATAGGAGTGGCGAAAAAGTATGGCATCGATGTGCGCGTGGGCATTTACGGTACCATGGACTTTTTCGAAACAAAAGCGGAATTGCTGGATGTCGCGGATTTCCGCAGCCAGATTCCCGCCAGTATCCACGATACCGATGAGAACTACGACTTCGTGGCTCTTTATGACGAGTGGCGTCACGGCCGGCTGAAACTCCGCTGCCAGAGCATCTACAGCAGCCTGGTAATCCATAGCAACGGCGATGTACCTGTGTGCCAGAATCTTGGAGTAAATCTTGGCAATATCCGGGAGAACAGTCTCGACGATATTTTCAACGGCAGGGCCGCGCATAAGATCCAATGCCGGTACGACCGGAACTGTAATGGATGCTGGATCAACTTCCACCGCAAATATGACATAATCCTGCTGCGCAATTTCGAGAAGATGCTCCCGAAGCGTATGATCGAGTGGTTCTATGGTACGTATCAGTGGACGGACGACCGCAGCGTGACCTACAAGTACTATTTTAAAGATGAGCAAACACCATGAACCTGATAGACAGATACAAAAGAATACGTTCGGAACGATATCTGAATGAAACCTACGAAGGCTCCTATGCGTTTGTGGGTCTTGGCGGCCACAGCATTGCAAACCTCTACCCTGTCATCCGGCATCTCGGGCTGCAGTTGAAATATATCTGCGTCACATCTGAGCGCAAGGCCGCCCTGATCGGAAAGAAGTTCCCGGGGGTGACCGGGACTACCAATCTTGATGCCGTCCTGAATGATCCCGAGGTCAGGGGTGTATTCGTCGCTGTTTCTCCCAAGGCACATTTCTCCATTGCAAAAAAAGTCCTGGACAGCGGGAAAGCCCTTTTTATAGAAAAACCTCCGTGCCAGACTCCGGAAGAACTTGAGGACCTTATCACCTTGAACAAGGGCGTTGCTGTGGCCGGTCTTCAAAAGCGCTACGCTCCGGCCGTGCGCATGCTGAAAAAGAAACTTGAAAAAGAAAGGCTGTTAAGCTACGACCTTCATTATTGCACAGGCGCATACCCTGAGGGCGATGCCCTGCTCGACCTGTATATCCATCCTCTGGATCTGGTTTGTCATTTGTTCGGCAAGGCGGAAATACTGTCTTGCACCCCCGCAGGTTCGGATTCATATTTGCTCACACTAAAGCACCCAGGCGTAGTCGGTACCCTTGAATTGTCCACTCATTACAGCTGGTCTGATGCAGTGGACTCTTTAACGGTCAATACAGTGGCTGGCGTTTATGAACTCGACCGCACGGAACGCCTTACCCTCACCCTTAAACCCGCAGTCGTTGCAGGCATTCCTTTGGAAAAGACCGGTCTCGGGAAAACAGCTTCCCGTATCCTGTATGCCCGGAATCCGTTTTCTCCGGTATTAAGAGAGAACCAGATTTACACGCAGGGTTTTTTCGACGAAATACGCTTCTTTGCAGAACGGACTCAAGGCCGTAAGGCAGAAATTATCTCAGATTTGGTCAGCTTAAGGGATACTTACTCATTGATAAAAGAAATATCTAAATAGCGCTCTTTCTGATATATCGGGATTTCGTTTCTTCACGCGTTCGTGTTCATAGCCCGCTAAAAAAATTGTTCCCGGTATTGTATCATTCCCTCCTATTTGTTTTATTTGCAATTAATTGCAAATATTTAATGCCTATGAAATCAATATTCATCAAACTGGCTGTCGCCGCTGTTGCTATTATTTGCGGCTGCACTCCGGAGGCAGATAAAGATCTGACCGGAGGAAATGGAAAGGATGGTGGGAACTCTGAAACCATTACTCCAGACTGGACCGATCCTGCATGGTATTCTACATATTACTGGGACCGGACCGACCGCGAGAAGGCCGGCCTGCGCGGCCCTGTCAAGAAGTGGCATATAGGCACCTACTCTACCTATACTGAGTATGAGTATGACAGGAATGGATATCTGGTTAAAGAATCGCGCGTGGATACTCAGAAGCCAGGCAGTAACAGCGAATTCTCATATTCGTATGATTCCGCAGGACACCTGCTCAAAAAGGAGTATTCCGATCAGTTCACCGGCGAGGATTTCGGTGAGTATACGGAATATGAGTATGGTAATACCGGAAAATACGTTGCTATGGAATGGTTCATGATGGGGCCTGAAATATCGGATGTCCATACCGGAATCAGGAAGGATATTTCCCGTTCACTGAACGTGATAAAGCAGCCGCTGACTTCGCAATACAGTGAATGTACTTATACGTTCAACGCCGATGGAAATTTGGTAATAAGGTCGCATAGCTACAGTACGGAGGCCGGATCGGATCAAAAGTTGAATGAGTCTGTTTTGGAATATCTGGTCATCTACGAAAACGGTTTGCCCAAGAGCCTCGACAGCGAAGATTTAAGGTTCAAGGTGCTGAACGTCAGTTATTATCCCAACGGAATGTTTAAGGACTTTAAATACATGGAAGAAAACTCCTACAATTACGACACGGGCTGGGATACACATACATATAAGATGCTGGACAATCCGCGCATTCTGGCCGTCGAGTCCTTCGAACTTGGAGGTAAGCCATCCAGCATAAGTCTCACACCTGGCAGGATGACCAAAACCTACGACGAACATTTCGACATTGTCAAGAACGAGGAATGGTATAGCGATGCGGCACAACCCACGTACACCGACACCTGGCGGGAATATGTTTATGACAAGTACGGAAACTGGACTTCCCGTGTCGAAAACGTTGTCGCCCGCTATACCGGACAAACATCCGATGCTGTCATAACCAGGGTTATCGAGTATTTCGATGACTAGTACTTCATTTCCAGACCGAGGTCTGCAATGAGGGCGGCAATTTCAGAATTCTCGAAGAAGGATTTAAGATCGTTTGCGTTCATGGCATCGTTATTTCTGTTCAACGATGCAAAGGTATGCCCGCGTTTTGACAAGTTTTGTCAACGATAATATAATTTCATGACTTTGTTAAAAACTTTGTGGGCACTTCATCTCCGAGAGGCGGTTTTCAATCTTTCCAGACTTTGAGGTACTGCTGAAGGGCCCACATCTCGTCGCGGTAGCGGGCGGCTTCGGCAAATTCCAGATCGGCCGCCGACCGCTGCATTCGGCGGCGGTCTTCTTCTATCATCTTCTCTATCTGCCCGCGGCTCATTGAACGGATGACAGGGTCTTGAAGCACTGCTGCGAGGTCCGCTTTTACATAACCGTCCACAAACGCAGCTCCGCTTTCGCGTTTCGAGTCATGCCCGAGCCCTACTGAAACCACTCCGCTGCCGAGATCGGATGGATTGGGAATGTAGGTGGGGGCGTCGTAGGAATTGGCCGCGCTCACCCTTCCGGTGGTGCCTCCGGCGACGCGTCGGTTCATGGGCTTCTCTGCTGAACCCAGTTCGCCTGCAAGCACGTTCGAGTGCGTTGCAATCTGCTTGGGTGTGATGCCGTGCAGTTTGTTGTACTCCATCTGTTTGGTGCGCCTGCGGTTGGTTTCGCGGATGGTTTCTTCCATCGATGGAGTTATCTTGTCGGCATACATGATTACCAGACCGTTCACGTTCCTGGCGGCGCGGCCTGCGGTCTGGGTGAGTGCGCGGGTCGTGCGCAGGAACCCTTCCTTGTCGGCATCCAGAATGGCTACGAGCGACACGCTGGGAAGGTCGAGCCCTTCGCGCAGCAGGTTCACACCCACCAGCACGTCGAACAGGCCGTTCTTGAAGTCTTCGATTATCTCCACCCGTTCGGTGGTATCGACGTCGGAATGGATATAGCGGACCCGCACTCCAATCCTGCGGAGGTACTCGTCGAGTTCTTCTGCCATGCGCTTGGTGAGGGTGGTTACCAGTACGCGCTCGTCGGTTTCTGCCCTCTTCTGGATCTCCTCCACCAGGTCGTCCACCTGATGCTCTATGGGTCGAACCTCTATTGGCGGATCCAGCAGCCCTGTCGGACGTACCACCTGCTCTGCAACCAGGCCTCCGGATTTTTCCAGTTCGTAGTCGGCCGGCGTGGCGCTCACATATACTTTCTGTCCGGTGATGGCTTCGAATTCGTCGAAGGTGAGAGGCCTGTTGTCGGATGCGGCCGGAAGACGGAACCCGTATTCCACCAGCACCGATTTGCGGGAATGGTCGCCTCCGTACATGCCTCGGATCTGGGGGAGTGTGACATGGCTTTCGTCGATGAAGGTCACGAAGTCTTTAGGGAAATAATCCAGCAGGCAGAAAGGTCTCTGCCCGGGTTTACGACCGTCGAAGTAACGTGAATAGTTCTCTATGCCCGGGCAGTATCCCATCTCCTTGATCATTTCAAGGTCATTCTCGACCCTCTGCTGCAGGCGTTTGGCTTCGATGCTCTTGCCGATGCTCTCGAAATAGGCCACCTGCTTTACAAGGTCGTCCTGGATCTCGGATACGGCGGAGATGGTGCGCTCGCGGGTGGTGACGAAATTGTTGGCAGGGTAGATGTCCACATGGTCCAAAGCCTCTATGCGGGCTCCCGTAACGGCGTCGATGAGGCTCAACGCCTCTATTTCATTTCCGAAAAACTTTACCCTCACCGCTTCGTCGGCACCTCCCAGAAACACATCTACGGTATCGCCCCGCACCCTGAATGTTCCCCGTTGGAAATCGGTTTCAGTGCGTGAATAGAGGCAATCTACCAGTTTGTAGAGGAAAGTGGTGAGACTGAGCGTTTCGCCCCGGTGGAGGCTGATGGTCTGGGCTCTCCAGTCATCGGGATTCCCTATTCCGTACAGGCATGATACGGAAGATATGACGATTACGTCACGGCGTCCGGACATGAGGGCGCTGGCAGCGCTCAGGCGCAGCTTTTCTATCTGGTCGTTGATGCTCAGGTCTTTCTCGATATAGGTATCGGTTGTCGGCAGATATGCCTCCGGCTGATAGTAGTCGTAGTATGATACGAAATACTCCACAGCATTCTCGGGAAAGAACGCTTTGAACTCGCCGTAGAGTTGCGCCGCCAGTGTCTTGTTGTGGCTGAGGATGAGGGCGGGACGCTGCAGGTTGGCGATGACATTTGCCATCGTGAAGGTTTTTCCCGAGCCAGTTACGCCCAGCAGGCAGATGTCCCTGACTCCTCCGTCGAGGGCTTCGCTAATCTGGCGGATAGCTTCCGGCTGGTCGCCGGAAGGCTGATATGATGAGTTGAGGTGAAATTTCATTGCTGCGACAAATTTACGAAAAACCCGTAAATGTTCAGTGGCCTCTAATCGGAATGGCGTGATTTGCAAATAATTGTAACACAGGTAGTTGTGCAAAAACTATCGGCGATTTGCGCCGATAGTTTTGAAGTAAATTGCTGAAAACCAGTACTTTGCAATACACGCCCCATCCGAGAAGTCATTTTTCGGCGAAGATTCATTCGAACTGATCATTGCGGTCCAGTTTGCGGACCGCAGTGATCGAAAACCGGGGTAAAATGATTACTGCGGTACATACCGTGGACCGCAGTGAACGGAAGAGAAAAACGGCTGGCCGAATAACCTTCAGCTAGCCGCTGTTCAACAAACTGGTCAAGTCCTAGATGAATATGTACTTGCAGATGAACAGTGCTGCCAGAACCCACATCGTAACCGAGATCTCTTTGAACTTGCCTGCGACAGCGTGGCAGAGAACATAGGAGATGACACCGAGGAGGATACCGTCGGAGATGCT
>CACXHM010000146.1 GCA_902767465.1 uncultured Bacteroidia bacterium | reverse complement strand
TCGGTCGAATACACCTTTACTTCGAGGGTGCCGGCAAGATCGAAGAAATTGAGCGTAGCCGCAGCCTCCTGAGTAGGTTCACTCAGCACTACCGGCACCGCTACCTTGGGCATTGCCACCGCTCCGGACACCTGCTCAACAGGAATGCTGAGCGTAAGGGCAGTGTGCTTGTCGTTTCCCGAAGCATAAGGAGCATAGGCATAAACTTTTCCTCCTGTAGTGAGGGGGTAGTCGGTCTTGATTTCGAAGGAAGCCCCGCTGGCAGCATCCAAATGGATTTCCTGATTGGTCAGGCTTCCGTCAAAATCTCGGACAAAAAGGCCGATGGGCTGACTCGCATCAGCGTTCTGCACGCTGAAATGCCAGAAGTATTCCTGCGGGGTTTTGTCCCCGCCGCCTTCGCCCTTTTCTTCGGGTTTTTCGCAACCGACGGTGAGTACGGGAATGGCCGCAGCCAGAATATATAGTAAAATCTTTTTCATGATCATGGCATTTTATTCAGCGAAAGAATATGTGAGACTACCGCTTTCGGTGCAGGTTTCGAGTCCTGTCGGAATCTTGCGGGACTTGTTGCCTACAATCTTTCCGAAGGTAGTGGAGGAATCATAGTTTTCAGCATCCGTCCAGCCGAATTCGGCATTGGATGCAAGCATGTTCACCGCACTGATGGAACCGGAGAAGGTGCAGTTCTTGAATTCAGAACTGGACCCTTCGGCAGTATTCTGGGTATATCCTAACAGGCCTCCTATTCCGGATCCCTTTGAAGATGTATTGAACACAAATCCTCCCATATCGGCGGTTATAGTGCCACTGCTGACGCAGTTCTCGTAATAAGAATTCCGGCAGTTGTCAGCCACAATGCCACCGATACGAATGGAGCCGGATTTGTTCAAGCCCTGCACGAGCTTGATGGTGCCGGTAAATGCGCAATCGTAGAATTTGGACCATATTCCTGTGCCCGTTCCGTCGGCTCCGGAGAAACCTGCAAGCCCCTGGGGCGCACCTTTTATGGACTGGATGGTACCCGCCATCGTGCAGTTTCTGTACGTAAGCGTGGAACTGGGCTCAGTACCCTTGGACACAAAGCCGGCAACATAAGCACCGCTTCCTGTTCCATCATATTCGTAACTGATTACGGCAGTACTCTTTATATGAACATTTGTAAGGGTAACCTCCTTTGTCTTGCGGCTGCTGCTATTGGTATTGATTCCCCGCGCCGCCAGCATGCAGACCTCGGCACTCTTTCCCGTGGCAGTCATGGTGCCGTCGAAATAGAGGTTCTTGACATCGGCATGCAGGGCCTGGCAGAATGAGAGCATGGCCTGGTCGCTGGTCAAATCATAAGTGATCGTACGGTTGTTTCCTTCGATCGGGAGATCGAGGAACTTCACAATATAAAACCTATGCAGATCTTCAGTGGCAAAGGAAATGTCGGCATTGAGGGCAATCTCTTCGTTCACCAGCCACTGGTCGAGGCCGGTGATGGTGGGAGAGTTCTGACCGGAACCGTCAGCTGCCACAGGTTCATAGACATTACGGAAAGCCAGGAACTCCGCCTTGTTGTTGATTCCGTACAGACGGACAACGGGCTTGTCAACATTGGATGCAACCGCACCGGAAGAAAGGTTGATTTCTACTGCAATCTCTCCAATGCCCGCTGCCGTGCCGGCCTTGACTGCATCCTGCGTAGGGGCAGTAACAGTAATATATGGATCGGATTCGGTAATGTGCGAGAAGTCCACGGTCCATCCTTCAGGAGCCTGTTTCACGGAACCGGACACAATCGATACGCCTGCGGGCTGTCCTATGGCAAAGTCGAGGCGCACTTCCCCGCCATATGAAACGGAACTTACATCGGTCTTGGAGAAGGTAACCGCATATCCCGCGAAATCGTTAATCACAACCGATCCGTTCTGGGCAATGCCCGAAAGATCCGCTTCGGCAAGGTTGGCCCCTACCGTCTGTGTGTAATGCGTGCGGACGTCGATGGCATTGAGATCGTTCACGACGATGGTGCTCTTGTTTTCAACGTTTTCGAAGGAAACCGTTTTGCCTGCAGTAGCAACTCCGAGGATACCGCCGACTCCGGAGGCGTCGTCGGTGCAAAGAGCCCGGTTATCGAGGTTCAGAGTGAATTCACCTTCGTTTACAGAGTTCTTTACAGTGAGCGACGGAGCAGTTGTGCGACCCACAAGGCCTCCGAAAGAGGGCCTGGCATGCACAGCCTCGGGGCTGTAGGACACTTTGCCATTGTAACGGCACCCGTCGAGAGTTGTATTGCCGGTGTAGGCGTAGGCAATAAACCCGCCAAGGGTGTAAAGTTTGCCGCTTGCAGAGATGTCAACAGAACTCGTCACATTTTTAACGGTCAGATCGGCATTGGCAGTAATCGTTGCAAGAGAAGCCACCTGGCCTTCACCGGCATAAGGATATGAAATCTTACCTGCCAGGTTCAGATTGCTCACATCGGCGCAAAGATACTGGAAGAACGCGCAGACAGCTACCTCACCGGTGAAATCAATATTTATGGTGTGACCGTTGCCGTTGAGAGGAATCATCAGGTATTTGATGACATAAGCCTTCAGCAGCAGATCTTCATTGTCGAACGAAAGATCGGTATTGAGGGTGAGCGCTCCGTCCACAAGATATTTGCCTATTACGGAAGGATCCGTGGTAGGAGCGTTGAGTCTTGTGTTGTCGGTTGCGTCGTCGCCCTGATAGAAAGTGCGGAACTCAAGGAACTCGGCCTTGCTGTTTATACCATAAAGACGGACACTGATGTCGTCGCTCACAACTGTGGTGCCGGAAGCCGAAGTGCCGCGAAGGTCGAACAGTCCGGAAGGGGCTGCGGTGCTGCCTGCAGCGGGAGCGGTGATTTTAAGTACACCGCTTCCCAGTGCGGAAGCGTCGACAGTCCAACCCTCGGGAGCGGAATGAACCGCAAGGGCGGATACTCCCTGGCTCAGAACCGAAAGTTCAAGAGTCTGACCGGGAACGAAGGAGAATTCATTCTCGGAAAGGGATATGAATGCACCAAGGTCGAGAAGACGGCTGCGGGAAATGGTAAGGTCGGACTCGTTCGAGCGGACCACCGTGCTCCCGTCTTTGCAGGTGAAGGTGAGCGTCACACCCCTCATGAACCTGCCTGGAAGAAGGGTAAGGATATATTCTCCCTTGGCAAAGGTCTCACCGGCAGGGGTGAAAACAATCTCCGATGCTCCTTCCGCAACGGAATCCACAACACCCGTAGCAGCATCAACATTGACGGTACCGGCAATGACCTCTTCGTTTGCACCTTTGAGCGAAACGCTGGCGACATTGTCCATGTCAATGGTAAAACGGATGCCCGCAACTACGTTCTTGAACGCCAGTTCATTGCCTTCGGTGGCTGCAACGCCCACGAGGGCGGCAGCATCGAGATTCCGGCCACCCTCAGAGAGTTTCTGGGAAGCAGGAACCTCCAGGGTGATAAGATTCTCGGAAACGGCAGATGCACCGGCCGCCGGATAAGCGGCATAGAAATGCGACGCAGCAGACGAAACCAAGCCCTTGAAAGTACCGGCCGAAGTTCCGGCCCCGCTCTGAAGGGCAAATATAGCTTTCTGGGAACCCGCATCATCAAACACTGCAAGTTCATCGGCAGCGTCCCAAAGGACCTTGAGGCCTTCGATATAAGCTTTAGAACCGGTTTCCGATGCAGCAAGGAAAGTTTTCTCCCCCGTCTCACCGGGAACAGGAACCGGCATTTGTTCGCGCGCATCGCAGCCTGCAAGCAGAGCGAGCCCCAAAGCAGCGATTATTATTGAAAAATGTTTTCTCATACTATTCAAAGCTAATGGTTCCTTCCATTGTGTTGGATTCCTGAGTCAGAGCTCCCTGAGCATTCGAGTTGGGAACGCATCCTATAATCTGGCCGTAACGGGTCATATCTTCGTTGCCTGCAGTTCCCTTTACCGTTATACTGCCCGTGAAACTGCAGTTCTTGATGGTTGCCGACATCGTGTATTCGGATGCAGGAGCCGTATTGCGTCCGACCACTCCGCCGAATCCGCCTGCACTTGAACTCAATATGCGTTTGCCGCCGGCATTCACGGTGATATTGCCCTCGCTCACACAGTTGGTTATCACCCCAATACGGCCCAGGTCACCGATGATTCCGCCTAAACGCGGTGTAATCCCGCTGTCAGCAATCTTATGGTTCAATACTATTTCACCTGAGAAGACACAGCCGTCGCAGGTGGTGGTGCCGCCCGGTTTACCCATATCAGTTCCCGACACTATTCCACCTACTCCGAAAGCATCGTTATTCAGGGTAATCGTTCCCGAATACTTGCAATTCTTGAAAGTAGCGGAATAATTCGAAGCAGGATTGCCGGAAAGTCCACCTACATTGGTCTTGACCGCTATCGAAGCACCGACGTTGTAGGTAATGTTCACCGACGACTCCACGTTCTCAATCGTACAGGTCTTGGGAGTAGCCACGAGCGAGCCTATATTGCTCACGCCGGTTTCGTACGAGTTCGTAAGGCTTCCGGCAAGTTTAAGATTGCTTACATCTGCGGTAATATAATGGAAAAGTCCCGCCACAGACGCATTGCAGTTCAGGTCAAGCGTAATGGTATGGTTGTTTCCGTTGAAAGGAACATCCAGGGTCTTTACCACATATGCTTTTGACTGAAGCATGTCGCTTGTAAGCAAAATGTCGGAATTGAGACTGAGAACTCCATCAACCATCCATTTGCCCAACACTTCTTCATCCGTGGTAGGTTCGCTGGGATTGGCCCCTTCATAGGCAGTACGGAAATCGATGAATTCCTCGGCGCTGTTGATGCCATAAAGGCGGATTACGGAAGCGTTGCTCGTAATGGGTGAATTGTCGGTGTTGGAGATGGCCGAGAGAACCAGCGAAGCGCATCCGTCGAAGGAAACCGTATCCGAGGCAGGAGATGTCACGGAAATCGTTCCTTCGTTGATCCCGGACCAGTCAATGGTCCATCCTTCCGGAACAGTGGGATAAACAACATCCTTAAGTCCCTTGGCAGTAATTTCAAGGGTTTTGGTCTCGCCGTAAGTGAAGTTGGTCTCTTCTTCCACAAACTGGAAAGTGGGCTTTGTGGGATCGACGTTCACAGGGAAACTCACTGCAAGAGAAGTCTCCTTGACACCAGACCATGAGACAGGGGTAATAGTGACCATGCCACTGGCGTCACCGGTTTCAACCGTAAGGTCGGGGGCCACTATTACAAAGGCTCCGCGAACCTTTTCCAAAAGCTTCCAGCCCGCAGGAAGGACGTAATCGAGCTCCTTGAAACTGGGGGAGCAGGTGTAATTGACGGTTGTGCGGCTGCCGAGGGTAAATTCACTGGTAACGGAAGTATCGAAACCGGAAAGAGCGAATTCCAACACTCCTTCCACGGCATGCACGGTGAGTTTCTTTTCGCTGAAACTACCGCTGCCGTCAAACATCTTGAGGTTCACGACACCGTCCTGGACAGATTCGGTGCCATACTTGGGAGCGGAAATCTTGATGCTGCCACTGCCGCCTGTCATCTTGACCACGGCGGACCACCCGAGGGGCGCTTCAGCGACAATACGTGAAATATCCTCATACTCGAACGTCAGGGTCGTGGACGATTCGTAATCGAGAGAAATCGTCTCACTACCGGAAAAAGGATCATCGTCGAGGCTCAGCTTCACGGTAGGATCGGGCTGTTCCGGGTCCGGAACATCCATCACATAACATCCGCCAAGAAAGACGGTAAGCAGAAGGGGTATGTATTTATATGCTTTCATAGGGCATTCTGATTAATATCCGGGATTCTGTACCATGTTGTCGTTACTCTGGACTTCGGTGTTGGGAATAGGCCACACGTAGTCCCTGTCGGGATTGAAGCGGCGCTCTTCCACATAATGAAGCTCGCCGGTTTCGGGATCCAGAGCACCATAGACAGGACCGTTCATCACTTCTTCGGCGATGCGCCAGCGACGGATGTCGATGAGGCGGTGTCCCTCGAAAGCGAGTTCGATGCGACGCTCACGGCGGACAAGTTCGCGAAGGCTTTCCTGAGTATTGTATTTCGACTCATCCACATCGGGCATTCCGGCACGGTTGCGGATCTTGTTAAGATAGGCGTAAATGTTGGGGTCGGTAAGCTGATTAAGCTCGATTGCAGCCTCAACATAGTTCAGCAGCACCACCGAATAACGCATGAGTTGGAAAGGAAGCGTACTTGAGGTGGTGGACGAAAGCGACATGTCCGTCTGGTTGACCCACTTTTTGACCCAGTATCCGGTAACGGTAGAGTTGCGGCTTCCGATGTAATCGGTATTGCCCTTTACCCAAGGATTCCACGTGTATCCGGCATGGGATTCGCCGGGGAAAACTATCGTCATCTCCAGGCGGGGATCACGTTCTGCTGGAGTCGGATTCAGATGGTAGTGCTCTTTCTGCGCAGGAGTGAGTTCGTCGAGGGTGCGTCCGTCGGCAAGCTCGTATGCATCGATAAGGGCAGCCGAAGGAGACACGCCCGATGTGCCGTTGCGCACACTCGGAGGCGCAAGCCTCATGCAGGCCTGATGACATCCACGGTTGCGGGTGAGGATGGACTCCTTGGTGTTGTTGGTGTAGGCTTCGTGGAGGAACTGCTCGCTGTAGCTTGCTGCAGGATTGGTGGGGCTGACATAAATGTCGTATTTGTTCAGTCCGATAACCTGTTCAGCCCAATACTTGGCATTGGTCCAATCGCCCACGAACATATAAAGATAGGAAAGGTAGGCATAGCACGCACCTTTGGTCCAGCGCCAGCGCTCTTCTGCTGTCTGGGGATTCACGGGAAGGTTCTTGCTTGCAAGCTCGAACTCGTCGGCAATGAATTTCACCACCTCTTCCTGCGTGTTGCGCTTCAGATGCTGCTCGGCAACCGTAGTGGTATGGTCCACGATGGGAATGGGGCCGAAGTTCATGAAAAGCTCCAGATGATAGTAGGCACGAAGGGCCCTGATCTCGGCTTCCCAGCGGTCCACGGTCTGGATACCCTCCCAAGGGGTGGTATCGGGGTAAACGACCGCCCGGCGCCAGTTCTCAAGGTAACGGCAGCAGCGGCGGATGGTTTTGTAGCGCATCGTCCAGATGGTTGTAGGATGCGCATGCGTGCTGAGGGCTGTGCCATAAGTGAGGGCGGAGTTGCCTATGTAGTTGGCAACGGTTACTCCGTTGTCGCTCAGGCCTTCGTTTTCGACCTTGCAGTTGTAGTAGTATTCGTTGCCGGTCTGGGAAGCGTCGCGGGCATATGTCACGGAACTGCTTCCGGTAAGGGTACCGCCCGGCATTGGTGCATAGCACTGGCTCACCACGGTGCTGAGGATGCTTTTATTGTACCACCAGGCTTCTTCGGTTGTCTGGTTTTCCGCATCCCTTGTGAGGAATCCTTCGCAGGATGCAAGCGACAGTGCTACGGCTGCAAAGGCCATCCATTTGAATATATAGGTGTATTTTTTCATCGCAGTTCGTTTTTAGAAACTCAAATTAACACCAAAAGTCCACGTGCGCAACATAGGATATTTACCGGTGATAGCACCGCCGTTATTGGAAGCGCAGGTCTCGGGATCGGACACCTTGAGTGCAGAGAAAGTAAGGGCATTCTGCACGTTGGCATAGACACGCAGGTTGCTAGCGTTGATGCGTTTGGCGAACTTGGGCAAAGAATAACCCAACTGAATATATTTCACGCGCAGGAAGGCGCGGTTGAACATCCAGTAAGTAGAAAGGTACTCGTTGGCAGTACCCGAAGTGGAAGGCCTCGGCCGCGAAGAATTCGGATTCTCCGGAGTCCAGTAGTCGAGTTGCCAGCGTTGCACGGCTCCATTGTCGGAAGCATTCAAAGGCTGTATGAATCCGCCGTAATAAAAACCGTTGCTGTTGCCCTGGCCGGTGAATTGCGTATCAAGGTCGAAATTGCGCCAGCGGAAGGTCAGGTTGCCATAGAACATGGTGTGCGGATCCTGGTCGCCCACGGCTGTGCGGTCGTCGGTGTCGATGATGCCGTCGCCGTTGATATCCTTGTATTTGATATCTCCCGGCTGCTGGGTGGTAACTCCGTTGTCGGGATATCCGCCCACGATTGCAACATAGTTATCAAGGTCCTCCTGGGTAAGGAGCCCGTCGGCAACGTAGAAGTAGTTGGCGCGGATGGCATGGCCTACCCGGCAGATGGTGTTGCCGGTTATGAACTCGCCGCCGGGGATATAGAGCCATTTGTTGCGGTTGTAAGAGAATCCGCCGCCCACGGTAAGATGGGTCCAGTCGTTGAAATCCTTATTATAGGAAACCCCTATTTCGAAACCTTGCGAACGGGCACGTCCAACGTTTGCAGGAGTGGAGAGCAGGCCTGAACTCAGCGTTGAAGGAAGGCTCATTATGAGGTCGTCGGTAATCTTGTAGTAGTAGTCGAGATTGACGTCCAGGGTGTATCCCAGGAAAGACATATCCATACCGGCGTCGAAGATGGAGACGGTCTCCCACTTCAGGTCGGGGTTGCCGTTCTTGGTTTCCGTACCGGAGGAGTTGATGAGGGACTGGTATGAGTAGGGATTGACGTTATTGTTTCCGAGCATACCGAAAGAGGCACGCAATTTCCAGGCATTCATCCAGTTTACGTTCTTGAAGAACTCTTCCTTGTCGATGTTCCATCCGGCAGCCACCGAAGGGAAATATCCCCATTTGTATTTGCCGGTAAAGAGGGAGCTTCCGTCGGTGCGGATACCGGCTTCGAAGAGGTATTTGTCTTTGTAGCTGTAGTATCCCTTGCCGTACCACGATACAAGCGAGATGTAGTCCCATCCGGTTTTGGCGTTGAGTTCCGACTGCCAGCCGCCGAGAAGGTTGATGCGGTGTCCGTTGAACTCCTTGACCCAGTCGAGGTTGGCACTTGCCGACCAGTAGTTGGAACGGGTTGTGTAACTTGCACCCTTCACCATGCTGAACGAAACGGTCTCTTCTCCGGTGAAGTAGTTGAAGAAGACGTACGGATCGCGGTTGGTTTTGTCCATACCCGTCGAGAGGCGGTAACCGATCTGGCCTTTAAGTACAAGACCGTCGGCTATGGTCCACTGGGGACGGGCGTTGATGGTGACATAGTCGCGGATATGAGTATTGATCTGCCCGCGTTCCGCAAGTGCATAGGCATTCATGTAGGACGCGATATAGAAGCCGTAGTAGTCAGTATCGAAGCCGGGTTTGCGCGGATATTTGGCCACGATGTTTGCCGGCATTGAATAGACGGTATTGAAGATGTTGTCGGCGGGAGTCACCTGGGTGTCGCGTCCCACGAAGGTGTCAACGAACACCACGATGTTGTCGGTCATGTTCACGGAAGTGTTGGCACGCACCGTAAGGCGGTCGAAGCTGTCATGCTTTACCTTATAGATGCCTTCCTGCTTGAGGTACTGGACCGACAGGGCGAAACGTCCGATGGAGTTACCTCCGGAAACCGAGAAGTTGTGCTCCGTAATGGGGGCGGAACGTCTCAGGAGGAGGTCCGACCAGCGGGTGTTGGGGTAACTGATGGGGTCTTCGCCGGATTTGGCCGCGGCGATTTCATCGTCGTCGTATGCGGGGGCCTTTCCGGAGTTCAGCTTAACCTGGTTCACGTATTGCATGTACTGCCAGGAATCTGCCATGTCGGGAAGATAGAGCGGATTCTGGAATCCGGCATATCCGTTGTAGTTTACCTTCACTGCGCCCGCAATACCGCGGCGGGTGGTAATGAGGATAACTCCGCCGCCGGCCTTTGCACCGTAGATGGAAGCCGCAGCCGCATCCTTCAGGATGGTGACGGACTCTACGGTCGAAGGATCGAGTTTGTTGAGGTCGAACTCGAATCCGTCCACGAGCACCAGCGGGCTGGTGCCGACGAGCGATGCCATACCGCGGATTTTGATGGTGGAGTTGTCGGAACCCGGCTGGCCCGCAGCCTGCTGCACGAGGATACCTGTGGTACCGCCCTGCAGGGCCTGCGACATCTGGGTTACAGGCTTATTGGTAAACTTTGCATTGTCGATGATACCCACCGCAGCTGCAATGTGCTTGCGCTGCTGGCTGGTCATACCCGTAACGACAGCCTGTTCCAGGACATTCACATCATCGGGAAGGGCGATGGAAAGGTCTCCAATGGAGCGGGTTACATTGTATTCGACATCCTTGTAGCCGATGCAGGAAAACACGAGCACATCTCCCTTTTTGGCCTGGATGCTGAAAGAACCCACCGCGTCGGCCGTCGTTCCCTTATTGGTCCCTTTGATGTAAACGGTGGCTCCGATTACCGGAAGCGGGGGCTCCTGGGTATCGACCACCACACCATGCACCGTGAGGGAGCCGGACTGTGCCGAAGCAGACTGCGTACAGAACAAGGCCGCAGCGGCAGAAAACAGCGCCGCCACGACAACAATTGTTTTGTGGTTGAAGGACATATTGATTAGTTTTGTGATAATAATACTCTCTTATGCGAGATGCCAGTCGATATCGCGCCAGGCAACATGCAGATTTTCATCGGGAATGCCCTTGGCGGCAATCCACTTGCGGGTCAGATGAGTGTTGTAGCCGGAAGCGTTGACCGTATCCTCGGTACCGGCCTCCCAGAGCCATTTCGGAGTCGGGAACAGGCAGTGCTTGAAATCGAGGTTCTTGTAGAAACTCTCACGCACCCCCTTCTGGCCGTGATGGGCCATCTGCATATAGTCGCAGTTAAGATACTTATAGTACTTCTGGATGCACTTGTCACCGGCCTGTTCGCTGGCGTCGCCGGTGAACACCACGCTCTTGGTGTCGTCTTCGAAACGGACGATCACCGACTGTTCGTTATAGACGCTGGTGCCCTGGCTGGCGGTCGTAAATTCAGGATTTGCAATACCAAGCACCTTGATGAATATGCCGTCGGTGTCGTAACGGCCACCCAGGGTAAGGTCCACTACATTCACTCCGGCGGCGGCAAGTTCGTCGAGCCGGTCGTAAAAGCGGGTGGCAAGCGTGCCGCTGCCTTCCAGTTTCTTGACAGAATCTTTAAGGCGCGAATAATATATTGTGCCTATAGTGATACCCTGGAGATCGGCCGTAATATTGAGAAAAGCTCCTATATGGTCGCCGTGCGGATGTGAAAGCCACCAAGCCTTCACCTTGTTGTTGCCCTGGGCCTGGATGTAGCTGCGAAGTTTTGCGGCGTCGCCGTTGCTCTCCATGCCGCCATCCATCAGGATAAGATTCCCTTCGCCCGTCTTCATGACGTACGAATTACCTATGGCATTGGAAGCCGAAGTGAGCTGCCAGAGCTGGAAATGCCCGGAAGGTTTTTCTGAATGGTTTACAGGAGTATCAGACGTACCCCCCCCCTTGCCACAAGATTCAAGCAAGGACGGTGCAAGCGCAAGCCCCGCCAGGGATCCGCTCGCTACTTTAAAGAAATCTCTTCGTTTCATTTACAGCAAAATTAAAACTATTCCACACATATGTGCGCGCGGAGTAAATTTGAAATCGCTTTTGGTCAAAATTCAATGTTTTTTGAGCAAAATACACATTGCCATTACTCGCTATTCAGCAGCCGTTCGCAATATCGGCTTTTTATGCAGTAAAGCCTCCGGAATTTTCATTATTTTTCAAATGAAAACAGTTGTGTCAAATCCTTTTTGGTCTCTCCCGCCGCGCCACTCAAGGCAGAGGCCCGACCGTAATCACGCGTCCGTCATTCCAATGGCTGCCGAAGACATTAGTGACCAAGTGTGCAAGGTCTCGCATGGGGGTGGGGGACCATGTACGCAAATCGTCATTTGAGCCCCATATACCGTACAAGGTCCCCGGGGTGCAGCGAGACCTTGTACAACAGATGTGCAAGATGCATGGGAATGACGGACTCTGCTCAGGGCACACCGAGCCGGGCGGCTATCCCCTCTCCCGCCGCGAAAAGAAAAAAGCCCGGGAGTGCTTACCGGCCCAGGGAAACGAGCAGTTCGCGGAGGTCGGTAAGGACGCGGCCGATTTCGCGGCGGATTTTACGGGGAGTGTAGCCGTAACGGAGGGCAATCTCGTTGTGGGAAAGGCCGTCAAAGCGACTGGCGCAGAAGATTTCGCGTCTGTCATGGGGAAGATTGTCGAGGAAGCGGGAAATTTCGCGCTCGAGATCCCCGCTCATGAAGGCTCCGGACATACCGTCTTCCAGGGCTTCGATATCGCTGCGAAGCCTGGCATCCAGAATCTTCTGGCGGGCAGCGCGGTCGCGCAGGTAGTTCAGGCAGCGGTTACGCACCATTGCATAAAGATACATCCGGGGAGCTGTGTACACCTTTGCCGGCTGCAGGGACCGTGCCAGCGCGTCCTGTGCATTCAGAGAAACCCTGCTGTGAAATGGAGAGGAGGGCACCCCGCCCTGATCCCAGAAGCGGGTAAAGGCGTCGGCGACAATGTCTTCTGCCGCATGGCGGTCATGCACATAGGAATCGGCAAGGGCTACGAGCCGGTCCTTGTTCTCCGTAAAAAGTCGCGAAAATTCCGACGGACTGATTGAAGGCATGACTTTGCAAATTTATCAACTTTTTTTTAAAACAAAGGGGGCGTTATTGGCTTCACCAGTGTTTTATTAATGTAACGCTTAAACTGAATACATGGATTTAAACATACTGCTCCGCTACCTCGGCGGAGAATCCACCGCGAAGGAAACCGTACAGATAGACCGCTGGCTCAGCGACGATCCGGACGGCTCCCACGCTGCACTCTACAAGGAGGCCCACGCCATCTATGACGCCCTCATCATGCAAGACCGTCCAGCTGAAAGGCGGCAGTCCGGCGCAGTCAGATGGACCCGCGCAGTCCTGGCGGCCCTCAGTGTTGCCGCAATGCTTGCAATAGCTGTCATATCCGCCAATTTCGGAAAGGCTTCAGCTATGCGAAATATCCAAAGCATGAGCGAGACTGTGAGCGTGCCTGCCGGCAGGACGCTGGAACTCACCCTCGAAGACGGAACGAAAGTGTGGCTGAATTCCGAAACTGAAATCAGCTATCCCAAAGTGTTCGGCCGCAAGAACCGCAGGCTGTCCATTCTGAAAGGGGAGGTTCTTATGGACGTAACGAAAGATGCAAAACGTCCCTTCATAGTCGAGACCGCATCGGCCGACGTAAAAGTTTATGGGACGCGTTTCGACCTCGTTTCCGATGAAGAAAAAGGGATTTTTTCGGTGGCGCTGTTCCGAGGCAGCATCGGTGTCACGCCGAAAATCGGAACCTCAAAAGGAGAAATCAGGATGCACGGCGGACAAAGCCTTACCATCGACCCCGACGGCAGCCTTACTCCCGGCAGGGCAGATGCCTCCGACGGCAGCACGGACTGGACACGGGGACTGGTGAACATTGCAGGCAATGACCTGCGCGAAGTCATAGAAAGGCTGGGGAAAGCATTCGGCACCATAATAGTGGTCAAGCGCGACGCCCTTCCCGAATACAACGTTTCGCGAGGCCGGGTAAGAATCATGGACGGCATCGACCATGCCCTTGATGTGGTACAGCTTGCAGCCGATTTCAAATACAACCACGACTATAACACTGACACTATAATCATTCAGTAAAATGAAACACAAGTTACTTTTATTCATGCTGATGCTGAGCTGCTTGCAGGCCTTCGCAATGCCTTCGGAGCAGAACAGCATCACCCTGTCCAAGAAAGGAGCGACGGTTTCCGAGATACTCGATGCCGTTGAAGCCCAGAGCGGTTTCATCTTCGTCACCTCCGGGACCGACCTCTCCATGACCAGGGACATCAATGTCAAGAATGCCGGCATTGAGGAAGTGCTGCAGAAACTCTTCGCCGGCACACCTGTCAAATGGACCGTTTCCGGCGTTAACGTGTATCTCAGCACTCAGAGCGATGCTGAAGCCTCACCCCTGCGGCAGGAGAGCACAGGTTCCAGGGCAGGTTCCGTAGTCACCGGACGCATCCTCGACCCTGACGGGGCTCCCCTTCCCGGGGCGAGCGTCATCGTCGACGGGACTTCAACCGGTGTCATGGCAGGACCAGACGGACGCTTCTCCCTGTCCGGAGTCAGATTTCCTGCGAAAGTCACCATCTCATTCATAGGCCTGGAAGACCTTCACATGACCTTCTATGGCAATGAGAAAGACCTGGCGATCACCCTTCACGATTCCGCAAACGTTCTCGAAGACGTGGTGGTGGTCGGATACGGCACCCAGCGCCGCGTGAACGTTACCGGAGCCGTGGCAGTGGTTGACGGCAAAGACCTCAACAACCGTCCCGTCACCAACACCGCAATCGCCCTGCAGGGCGCGGATCCGGGGCTGCTGATGACCATGGGGAACGGCAGCATCGAAGGACGAAATTACACCATGCGCATCCGCGGCCAGGTTTCCCTCAATTCAGGCTCTCCCCTCGTGCTCATTGACGGAGTCGAAGGGAACCTTGAAAATGTGAACCCCAACGACATTGAGTCGGTTTCCATCCTCAAGGACGCATCAGCCTGCGCTATTTACGGAGCAAAAGCATCGGCCGGCGTGGTGCTCATCACAACCCACAGCGGCACCGAGGGTAAGACCCGCGTTACATATAACGGCCGCGGCGGAGTCTCAACCAACACCACATCCACCGATTTCATTACATCCGCCTACGACTACACGACTCTCACAAACGAGTTCTACAACGTTCTCCGAGGCATCAACGCATGGACGTTTACCGATGAACAGATGCAGATGATGTACGAACGGCGGAACGACAAAACCGAAAACCCGGCACGCCCCTGGGTAATTCCCGACGAGACAGGGCTGTACACCTATGTGTATCTGGGCAATTTCGACTGGTACGGTTACCTTTTCAAGAGGGTACGTCCCGAGACCGAGCACAATGTCACCATCTCCGGAGGCAACGAAAAGGTGCAGTACTACACCTCCGCCCGATATCTCTACAGGGAGGGCGTATTCAACGCCGGGGCCGAGGATATCTGGAACGGATTCGACGTCCGCTCAAAGATCGATGCCAAGGTTACTCCATGGCTTCGGTCATCCACCAACATCAGTTACGAAAAGAGCAAATACACCTACGGCGGTTTCTACGAGCAGGACGGAAACGACAAGTCGGTGCTTGAGGGCCACAGCGCATTCTGGAACGCAAACCAGAACATCTCTCCTGCATATGTTCCTTTCAATCCGGACGGATCCATCAACGTGCAGCCCGGATTCATGGCTCTCAACACCTCGCAGCTCGGCACCGGACGCATCCCCACATGGATGGACGACCGCAACCGCCATCAACGCACCCGCGGGGTGATTGTGCTCACCCAGCGCTTCACCTTCGACATTGTAAAAGGCCTGCAGCTCATAGCCGAC